>JBFOLV010000183.1:0-7861 GCA_040830325.1 Kordiimonas sp.
CCCGTAAATTCATATTTGAAGAGATCCTGCGTGGTAATGACATCACCTTCCATGCCAACCACTTCAGTTACATGCGTTGTGCGTCTGCCGCCATCACGCATACGCTGGACCTGAACAATAAGATCTAGGCTTGAAGAAATTTGCTCACGAATGGCTTTTGCAGGCAAATGAAGGCCTGCCATGTTTACCATGTTTTCAAGGCGCGTTAGGGCTTCTCGAGGGCGGTTGGCGTGTAGTGTACCCATGGAACCATCATGGCCGGTGTTCATCGCTTGAAGCATATCAATTGCTTCACCACCTCTAATCTCACCAAGGATAATACGATCAGGACGCATGCGAAGTGCGTTCTTTACCAAGTCGCGCATGGTGATTTCGCCTTGGCCCTCGAGATTGGGCGGGCGTGTTTCCAAGCGTACCACATGGGGTTGTTGAAGCTGTAGCTCAGCGGCATCCTCAATGGTGACGACCCTTTCGCCTTTTTCGATCATGCGCGAGAGGGCATTGAGCATGGTCGTTTTACCGGAGCCGGTGCCGCCTGAAATCAAAATATTGAGGCGGCAAGCGCCTGCAATTTTTAGTAGTTTTGCTAGTGGTGCTGAAATACTCTTGAAGTCGAGCATTTTGTCTAGAGTGATTTTGTCTTTGGTGAATTTCCGTATGGAAATGGAGGCGCCGTCAATTGCTAGCGGCGGTGCAATAACATTTACACGACTACCGTCAGCAAGGCGGGCATCACAGATGGGCGATGTTTCATCAACACGACGCCCAACAGCGGTAACAATGCGTTGTGCTACATTCATGAGGTGTTGATTGTCGCGGAAATGCACGTTGGTAAGCGTTAGTTTCCCTCGTTGCTCAACGTAAACCTGTTGGGGGCCATTGACCATAATGTCAGAGATAGTTTCATCCGCAAGCAGGGGCTCTAACGGCCCAAGGCCAAGCATATCATCTAGTAGGAGAGAAACTAAATCTCTTTGTTCTTTGAGGTTTAGGTTGATTTTTTCCTGCACAAGCAGCTCGCCTACTACCTCACCCACTTGCTCAGCAAGTTCTGGGCGAGGTAGTTCGGCAGCGGCAGCTGGGTCGATGTGCTCCATTAAGAGTGCTTGGATACGTTCTTTCGCTTCAAAAAGAGTCTTTTTGCTCTCGTCTTTTCCATCTGTACTGTTATCAGCGCTATCATTTCCGATAGGGCCGATAGTGGTAGTAGCCTCGTTCAAAAGGTAAAGATTTAGGTTCTTTGCGTCCTCTGCAGAAAGTGGAATGCTAGTTTCTTGCGTAAGCTTGCTGAGGAGATCTTCAATTTTGCTCACAACCTCCGCTTCGGTCGCCATGCGTAACTCATCCGCGGTAAATATACTTTGCAATCTCTCAACGGCTATTGCTGTGATTTGATCTAGTGGATTGAATGCAGTGACTTGTTCAACATGCGTAATCGGTTGAGGTGCCGCAGTTACGGGACCGTCGTTTGCGCTTTCCAACGGTGTGTTGGCGCTCACGCCAGAGGCCTCAGAAGGTTTGCGCAGACCAGCGGCACGGCCGAAACCTGCTGCGGTTTTGCGCATATTTTGCTTCTTTTTCCCGAAAGCCTGAGACTTCATACTATTTTCTCACATTCGCCAACTAAGTGATCTCTATTTCTTCATCAACTTGCCAAGCCATGATTTTGCACCGGTGTTTTTTACGTCGCTATCGTCGCTAAATAGTTCTGAGATTTCCTTAAAGGCTTGTGCGACTTTGCTATTTGGCAATGCGTCAGACAGAATGGTGCCTTTCTGGGCTGCTGTAAGGCAGGCCTTGTTGTCAAATGGCACCGTGCAGCTGATGTTGTGTTCAATGGAATTTTCAAAATCTTTTGGCTCAACCTCAGAAGGTGTGCTGCCGATTTTGTTGGCCACCATATGAATATTTGCCGCAGGTGCGTAATTCTTTAAATGAGCCTTAAGGCGAATACAGTCACGTGCTGCCGTTAGGGTATAATCTGTTACAACAATAATATCTGAAGCTGTTTCGAGTACGTTTGAATGGTCTGCGAGAGTGTGTCTCGGCATATCAACAATGACGTTTTGGTAGTTGTCTTTCATTGCTTCAACTAGCTGCTCAAGAGCACCGTCTGTAGGTTGGTGCATACTACCAATGGGTGCTTCAGCACATAATATAGCAAACTTATCTAGAGGTTTTACGACGGCTCTCTCTAAAAAGAGGCCATCTACGCGGGCGGGATTTTCAAGTGCGTCAGCAAGCCCTCTACCTGGTTCTAGGTCAAATTGCATTGCAGATGTACCGAAGTAGAGGTCTAGATCTAACAGAGCTGTAGATTGGCCGGCTTTAGCACAGAGCCAAGCGAGGTTCGCTGCGAGTGTGCTCGTGCCAATACCACCTCTTACTCCCAATGTGATAATGGTTTTTCCGTTACCAGTGGGCATTGTTTCTTCTGGCTCTTCTGGTGTATGTAGCGCTTCCTCTGCGGCAATTAAAGCGGCGCGCATAAGGTCTGCAGATAGCGGTTTTACAAGATAATCATGAACACCGGCGTTGAGTAGATCTCGGTAAAGGCCTACGTCGTTCATGGTTCCAATTGCTAATACTACGGTACCTTCTTCACATACGTCAGCAAGAGCTTGCACATCAGCGCGTGGATCTGAGCATTCAGATAGATCAATGATTAACAGCTCAGGGCAGGGCATTGCTCCTAAGGCTCTTACTGAGGCTGCAATACCGCCTTTGAAGAGCATGTCCTGTGACCAGCCTCGTTCTATGACAAGAGGTGCTAGTAACTGCATTGATAGGTCATCGCAAAGATAAGCTGCGAAAACTTCCCGTTCAGGTTTTGCTATAGCCAAATCTGCCATGCCCCTAACTCCTTACTGATTACCGCTGGTTGGCGTGCCTGTAGGCATACCTTCAAGCGACAATGTCATTGATGGTCCAGCAGGTTTTTTTGTGGTTGGTGTGTAAATGGCGCCCACCGCGGCGGCCGTAGAATTGTTGCCGGACTGACCAGATACTAGATCGCGAGGGTTGGCGACCATTAATCCGAGGTTAGCTGTATTTGAGCAACCAAGAAATGAGCTAACATTATTGCGCGTGTTGTTCGATGTCTCGGGTGCCCAGTTGCCGCATTTAGGCGTGGTAACAACATAACGCTCAACATAAAGCATGACAGAACCACTTCTTGGTTCTGCGCCAAGTGCGCTTCTACCAGCGTAGATTAGGCCGCTTTCTTTGATAAAGTCTTCAATTGCAGATATGCGCTCTGATGATGCGTTTGGGCCGTCTAACATAATTACGTCTGCGTAGCTTACATTCACGCTAGACAAGAAACCGCTAAGCGAGGCTAGGGTCACATTTGACAGGCTATCAGTTCCATCCTGTTCAGATTTAACTTCAAAAGGCAAGCGCACCATTTGCACACTATTTCGGGACACAGTATCATTCAGAGATGGTTCTGCTACATTTGTATGCTGGCAGGCCGAGACACTTAGCGCACATAAGGCAACAGCAAACGCTTTGATGAGCTTTGATGAGTTGTTCATGATCTGCCCTTTCTAGTCTAACTGAAAGCCAGCGCGGTTTTTAAGTGATGGTCCCGCCTTCTGGTCAACATTCTGTGCTGATTTTGGTTGCGTTGGTTCCCACCGTTTACCAGTCATGAAGCGGTCAAGATCCCCTGGTGCTCTATAGTCGTCTGTCGGTAGTACCAACTGGCGGTCAGAAACTGGGCGCACTAGGTATGGTGTCACGACGATAAGAAGTTCGGTTTCTTCACGGCGGAACTTCTCTGAACGAAACAGAGCACCAATGATTGGGATATCACCAAGACCAGGGTATTTATCCCCATCTTGTGTGATGCTGTTTCTAATAAGGCCTGCGATGGCAAAAGATTGACCACTGCCAAGCTCTACAGTTGTTTCAGCGCGGCGAGTACTGATGGATGGAATGCTGATTCCGGAAATACGAATTGCACCCGCACTGGAAAGGTCACTTACTTCCGGGTTTACCCGCATTGAGATTTGACCAGAGCTTAAAACCGTCGGTGTGAAATCAAGTTTTACACCAAACTCCTTATATTCAATGCCAAGGCCATCACGTGTTGGGATTGGAATTGGGAACTCACCACCTGCAAGGAAGGTAGCTTCCTGACCGGTTAGAGCAGTCAGGTTTGGTTCTGCCAGGACCTTAATGAAGCCTTCTTGATCAAGGGCGTCAATCGCATAGTTGAGATCCAGGCCGCCAGTCATTATTTCACCGAATAAGGCATGGCCTTCGGTTGCACGGTTAAATAGTTCGAGTGGGCCTTGGGTTACAGGATCAAGGATAACGTTTGACACGTCACGGCCTGTTGCGATGCCAAAGCCTAAGGTTGAACCTCCGGTAAACCCTTCCCAGCTAAAGCCTAGCTGCTTAAGTACGGAACGAGAAATTTCGGCCATACGGACCCTGAGGTTCACCTGTGTTGGTTGAAGGACACTGATGTTGTTCATTACTTCTTCAGTATCAAGGACAGTACGTGCAAGCTGCTCAGCCATCGCTGCCTCTGCAGGAGAGCCAACACTGCCTTGAAGAACCAACATGTGCCCTAGAGTTGTCGCATGTATTGGAACACCGGGCATTACTTGGTTGTAGGCTGTGCGAAGAGCTGACAGGTTTTGTGTAACACTAACGGTAGCGCTGAATAACGTTTTATCCTCTTTGTCTAATGCATAGAAGGTCGTTTCACCTTGTGTCTTACCGAAGATGTAAATTACGCGGTTAGATTTTACCTGCACGTCAGCGATTTCGGGATTAGCGATGAAAACTTCTGTTGCAGGATCATCCAGGCGAATAAGAGTGCCCTTGTTAACCTCAATGATCAAACTGCTCTCGCTAGTTTCAACCAGTTGAGCGCCAGACAGTGTTTGTAGATTACCCGCTGAAGCACTGGTTGGAAGAAAAATGGCTGTAAGCAAGAAAGCAAGAGACATTATGGTTTTATTGGTTGTGGTGATACTCATTGATCATCCCCTTCACCTGAATCGCTATTGCTAACGCTCGTTTTTACTAAGTTGACATCGCTGCCACGTGCAACGCGAATGGATTGGCTGTCTAGGGACGGTAGAAAGCCGCTTACTTCACTGCCCATTGAATGGCTTGTGGTTGTCGGGACTGGTGGGCTATCCGGGTCTGCACCGGTGCCTTCTGCGGTTTGAGCGAGTGATCTAAGGCTAAGGGACAAGGTGCCAATATTACTAAGCATTGCTACTTTTTCAGCCATCTTGGGGGTAACTTCAATAGTCGCTGTCTTTGCGATTTTTACCTTATCGTCAGTCTGGCTTTTTTGGTCCACCGCCAGAATACGTACATTTTGAAATACGGTTTCAGCTACTTGATATGTTTCCGAGCGCGATACTTTAAGTTCATGCGTTAATATTACATCCACACGGTCACCCGGGAAGACGAAGCCACCAATGCCTGCTGTAGGCGAAAGTTTGATGCTCACGGCCCTCATGCCTGGTGTGAGTATTGCGGCAAGAAAACCTCGCTCACCCTGTGCGACGATGGAAGTTTTTGTAACGGGTTCTCCGGCTGTGATTGGAACGCGTACTACTTTGCCGTGGACAGATTTGAGTTTATCTTGTTTTGATACATAGTAGGCTGAGGTTAGACCAGCTTGAGGCCATGCTTGCCATCCTGCATCTTCAGGTTTGAGGATTGTACCTACATGTAAGTCACGCTTTGCCACAAGTATTTGGACTGCGGGCGTTTTTGCAGTGGTAACTTGCGCGGTTTGTGCTTGTTGTTGAGCGCTCGTTAAAAATGACCGCGTAAACATAATCACCAGCGCAACGCCAATGGCTGCAAGTACTAATAGTATAAGACCTCTGGGGTTCATTTTCCCCTCCCGTTTGTACACGTCATTCGAGGGTTTCGAACAACAGTACCTTTACCTGTGCTTTGACCGGATGCCGGTTAAAGGCTGTTCAGGTTAGACTGACAAGACGGAAAAACGTTGAAAACAGACCCACATACCCCCTGCCATAATGGCGACGCCATATGGCACCTTTGGCGGCGTATCGCCGCTGCGGTTTTTCAACCGAGCGTGGAGTAGCGTACCCAGAGCGACAAAGCCGCCGGTTACAACTACGTAAAGGACAAATGGAACGCTAAGCGCAGGCCCTGCAAACAAGGCCATAACTGCTAGGAGCTTTACATCTCCGCCACCCATAAGGCGAAGAGCAAATAGCCCGGCGCCTACTGCGAAAACAACTCCTGCCGCGATTAGCGGCCATATTACAGCCCCATAGATATTTACATCTTTTGTCAGTTGTAATGTTGCCCAGAAGCCAAATAGTCCCAAAATCGAGATAACCACTCTATTTGAGATTAGCCTATGTTTCACATCGGTAACTGCTGCCCACAAAAGAAGTAAGGTAACTGCAATCAGTAGACCTATCTCTATGGTTTGAATGAACTGCATTTATCTGCCTGATATTTGTCCCTAGCGGGAATACTGTATTCTTGGTTTTCCATAAAAAAGTCGCCGGAAAAATCGGTCCCCCCGGCGACTTTTAATTAGTTTAGTTACTGAATAAACCTAGATGGCTTATCGTTAACTACGGTTGTCCGTGTCAGATCCTGTAGCGTTTGTGTCCAGAGTATCTGAAGCATTACCAAAGGTCGTGCTGAGTGAACCACCAAGTTCAGTAAGTGCCGTGATAAGGCCAATTGCGATAAGGGCTGCGATCAGGCCATATTCGATTGCTGTTGCGCCTTCTTCATCACGACGAAGTTTTTTCAAAAATTTAAACATTTGCTTTCTCCAGCTGCCAAGTTCGGATGACCCATTTATAGGCGCTGACCCCTAAATAAAAGGTTAACGAAAAATCTAAAAACATATTTAAAAACAATGAGTTATACGAAAATTTAGATCAAGTTTTGATCAAATTTTAATGAAATTGAAAAGCTGCTGAAAACAGGTGGTTTTTTGGATTTTAAAAAGAGTGATATGTGGAGAATTTTCTTGGAAAACCGACTGAAAATGACCCTTCCGCCGGAAAAATAACCTTAGATTGCGCCTTAATGTGTGGTTACTTTGTTCATATTTTTCGAAACTTTTGGATCATTTTTTCGGAATTTTTCCCAAAAAATACCGATTCCTTATGCGGATTTAAGGTGATTCTTGCTTTGTTTTGCCAAAAGAATCACCTGGATTGTCAATGATGTGAACTGATCGGTATAAGAAAATGCTGTTTAAGCCGAGCGGTGGAATCAGAACTGAGCACCTAGGAATAAAAACGCGGAGGTATGGCCGCCGCTTGTGTAACCAGCTCCAAGGTATAGTGGACCAAAAGCAGTATCCGCACCCAAGAAAAGACTACCACCCAGTCTTAGGTTGTCGACAGCGATATCAGCGCTTTGGTTCCATACATTGCCTGCTTCCAAGGTTAAGCCTGCATATAATGGTACACCGAACATTTTTGTTAAGCCATCTTGATTGATCAGGCGGCGATACTCGGTGCCGATAAATCCCATGTATCTGCCTGAGATTTCTGCCTTTTGTAGGCCGGAGAGGTTACGGAAGCCACCAAGGTCAAAGTTGTCAGACGGAACTTCTTCTCCGCCGTAAGCGCCACCAAACCTAAACCATCCGACAAGTGTATGTGGGCCCCAGCTCCCTGCGTGCACAATAGTTGCTGACACAGTATTCACCGTGGAATCGCCACCAAGGAAAGCTCTGTTATCAGCATAGCTAGCGGTAATGTTTGTGCCTGACCTAGGGAAATTAGCATTGTCGAGAGTGTCTAGTTCAAACTGTGTAAAGAGAGTAGTTTCTTGAATGTTAAACTCATCGCCGCGCTCTATTGGTATGCCACTGAAATCC
>JBFOLV010000184.1:0-6576 GCA_040830325.1 Kordiimonas sp.
AAAAGCGTTGTCCTTGGGTTTACAAAGAAACAAAGCCATCAAATTGTAGATATCAAAGATTGTCCAGTAACACGGGCGGAAATTACTGATTTGATTAAGCCCCTTCGCAGTATACTTGTGAATATACTGCCCAACCGGATGCAAGTGGAATTACACATAACTGTAACTGCGACAGGTATCGATTTGTTGATTGATGCACCTCTTGAGCTTGATCTAAAAGCACGAGAATTACTTGTTGAGTTTGCCAATAAGTATGATGTTGCAGCCATTCATTTCAGGGATCAAGGCTTTTTGGACCCGGTAGTCATTCGTAGAACACCAATGATGGCCCTTTCTTGTGTAAAGGCACCACTATCACCGGCAGCGTTTGTACAAGCCTCTGAGGAAGGTGAGAAGGCCCTTGTTAGGGAAGTACTGAAAGCTTGTCGTGGCAGTAAGCGAGTAGCAGATTTATTTTGCGGTATGGGGACTTTTACTTTCCCATTAGCCCAAGAGTATCAAGTACTTGCCGTTGAAGGGTCTAAGCAGGCTCTTGATGCATTGCGGGCAGGTGCCAACCAAGCAAGTGGCTTGAAACAGATTGTAGCGAAACATAGAGACCTTTACCGTCGTCCAATGACAGCAAAAGAGTTATCTGCGTTTGATGCTGTTGTATTTGACCCACCAAGGGCAGGAGCAAAAGAACAAGCTCAGGAATTGGCACAATCTAACGTTTCTAAAGTCATTGCCGTAAGCTGCAACCCAAACACTTTTAGTCGTGACGCGCGTTTTCTTGCTGATGGTGGATATCAACTAAACAGGGTTGTTCCCGTGGACCAGTTTTTGTGGTCTCCGCACTTAGAACTTGTAGGAATATTTTCCAAACCTTAGATATAAGATATCGATGAAGATGGGTGGGGAGAACTCATGAAGATAAAGCTAGAGTTTCTGGTGTCTGCCACAGCGATGATAACTGCTGTCGCCGCAGTAGTCGTTTCTGTTGTGCAAACCGATGTCATGCGAGATGAGGCTGAAATGGAGCGCCAAAGCCAGCGCCTTTCCGTTATGCCATCTGTTTGGTTAGAAATGAATAATAGCGCAAGTGCGGGCGATCCCGATGCACCAGGCCACTTTGAATTCGTTGTCATTAATCACGGGTTGGGGCCTGCGTCTCTAAAGTCTTTTACCGTTCAGCGCGACGATAAATATGTGAAAAATTGGTCCGAATGGCTCTCTTACATCGATAAGGACAAATCAGATATCGAAGGAATAACAGGATTAAGTTATCATTCTCTGCCACCGAAATATGTTCTTCCTCAAGGGCAACAAGTTCAAGCTTACTCCATACGAGCAAAGAGCCGGTTTATCGGTAAAATTGAAAGAGCTTTGAATGATAGTGTTTATACTTTGTGTTTTTGCTCGTTTTATGACGATTGTTGGATTACGTCGGGGTTAAATACGGCTCCTGAACCGGTTGATGAATGCAAAATTAATACAGAGAATCAATTTGTTAGCCGCCGTGATCGAAAGTCTGTTCACTAGCTCTTGGGTTTTTAGGGTCCTTTCTTATTCCTGTAACTTATAAAGATCATTGAGGAGCTGTTTAGCCAGTTTTTCGTTTTGAGAGAGCCAATTATAGTGGTCAACAAGAGGCTTTGCCTTCTCATATTGTCCATCTTTGATGGCAGCTTGTGCCTTGAGCAAGGTCACTTCAGTATTTAGTGCACGATTTTGATTAAAACGCCGTGCGAGCTCTTTGAACAATAGTTCCGTAACTGATTGCTCTAATGAGCCAGCACTTACTTCTGGTTGGTTGGAAGCTAGGAAGGCCAAAAAATCCTGCTATAGAGCATCTTCAGAAATTTGAGGCATGGATCTTGGTTTTTGTTCAATGAATTTCTCTGTTTCCAGTCGCGAAATTATATCTCCAATGGGTACATAACTGAGGGCTTGATTGGGGTCTTTTTTGCCAGAAACCGTTGGCACATAAACGATACTTGCCTCATCCATTGTAATGGAACGCTTGACCTTATCACATAGGGTTGTGTTTGCGAGTATTGCATTAGGCCTCCTGTTTATAACGGCAACTTCAGCACCGGATTTCGGTAGTAAGTCGAACAAATGAAGAGCACTGCCTTCTGAAAAAAATATTTTTTTGCGTTGAATAATAGTTCCAGCTGTTTGGTAAGGGGTAGCTCCTCCGGCCGTACAGCCATGTACCCTTCCTCTACCAAAAATTCTTCTAGCTGTTGTTCTGATAATAATCTACCACCCGTATTGTGACCTCTCAGTACACAAATTTTGTCTGGACTATTAGTATTCTGAACTTGCACCTTGGTAGTCCGAGTGAGGAGCCAATCACTATATGCAGGCTTTGTAGCTGAGTTGAGGTGGCTGCCTTGTTCAGCGATGACAAGGGTCTCAACTTCGACTGGGGTAGTGATTATTTTCCATTTGCTGATACCAAAATAGCTCATCAGATCTTTGAAGGTCGCGTGAAGCCTATAGTCTTCTTTCTGGGCGCAAAATAGAACAGTTAGGCCACTGTATTCTTGTCGTGATGCCACCTATAGTCGATGGAAAAATTCTGCTATAAAGTGTCCAAAATGTTCATGGTAGCATCCGCCCCATATGTATTTCCCTACTAATCGATCTGAGCCTGTTGCATGCTCCGTGTCGAGGTCCGCTATTCTATTGCCTCGATGATGACGTGCAAAAGCAGGCAGTTTTGACGGCGACACGATACCACCCTCAATAAAGGCTTGGTTGTTTACGCGTATAATTTTCCAAGGACAAAGGTCTACATTACAAAATTCATCATCTAGCAACTGCTTATAGGAGTTCATACAAGAAATGCTTTCTATCAGATACAATCACTGCTTATGAATGGTAGCAAGAAAGTTATCAGCAGCTTTTGCTGTTTTCTTAGGGTTTTCCTCCATAGGAATATGCCCTAAGTCTTTGAATATTTTGAGCTTACTGTTATCGATCCGCTTATGTAGTTCTTCGCCAACGTCTAATGGAATGACAACATCCTGTTCGCCCCACATTATTAGCGTTGGTACATTCAGATTTTCGATGGCAAGTTCCTGACGATTATTCCTATACCATTTAAATCGCTTGTTTGTTGCGTATCGGTTTCCCGGGTGTAAAGCTAACTCCCAATATCTATCGATCAGAGTTTCGTTTAGATATGTGGTGTCTGCCATGGATTTACTTAGGCCTTCCGCTGCGATTTCCCAAGGCGTGATATACTCAACAATCCAGCTGCTATACCAATTTCCAGCGAGTTTAAAGGCTAATGGATGATCAACTTTGTTCAGTGCACTGGCAGGCGTATTGATGCCTGCAGAATCAATGAGAATAAGCCCCATAACTTCATTTGGGTAGGTGAGGGCATATTGCATTGAAACTGCACCACCCATGCTATTACCGACTAAATAGTATTTTTGAAAACTTAATGTAGTGGTGAACTCATGAATAAATGCGGCCATGCCGCTGTATGTATAGTCATCGCTTGGTGTTATGCCAGTGAGGCCGTGTCCGGGTAGGTCTACAGAGACCACTAGATAGTCATCTTCAAGTATATCTACCCATCCCTCCCAAGTATGCAAACTCGCGTTTGAACCATGTAGCAATAGTAATATAGGACCTTCATCATTTCCTTGGATACGATAGTGAGCTCTCGCTCCAGATGGTAGGTCAATAAAATCAGATGCTCCGGTGGCGTATTTATTTACGAGTGTTTCGCGTGGGATATCAGGGGTCCAGTATTTGAAAAGCGTTAAGCTTATGACTACTATGATTGCGCCAAGTATAAATTTGACCCTAGTCATTTTCTCGTTCCCCTAAGACTAAAAAGTAGAGGGCACCATAATCAAGCTTTGGATTGTTAACAAGATGAGCCTGAAATAGGCTAAACTAAAAGAACAGTATCCATACGTTGCATACTTTGATATTGTAATGTTGTAACATATCAGGTGAAGACGTTATGCGTATTTCAAGACGAGAGTTCAATAGAACTGTTACAGGCTGCTACATTGCGGCTCAGTTGACTATACCGATAGCAGCGTCGGACCAGCTTGCTCATATAAAAAAGAAAATTCCATCCAGTTCAGAAGCAATACCCATTACGGGGTTAGGTAGTTGGATAACCTTCAATATTGGACGTGATCAAAAAGCCCAGCAATCGGTAGAGAGTGTTATGAGAGCCTTCTTTGCTGAAGGTGGAATGATGATTGATAGTTCCCCGATGTATGGTTCATCACAGTCTGTTATTGGTAAGGCGTTATCAAAAATAGGAACAAAGAAGAACCTGTTTTCAGCTGATAAAGTATGGACCAATGGACGTGACAATGGTGTAGCGCAAATAGAAGAGACCAGCGCTCGTTGGGGTGTGACTCAGTTTGATCTTTTACAGGTTCACAATTTGAGGGATTGGGAAAAACACCTTCATACATTATTCGCTATGAAGGCGGAGGGTAGGCTAAAGTATGTAGGGATTACAACATCCCATGGGCGACGACATAGAGAACTTGCCAGTATCATGGAATCTCACCCTTTGGATTTTGTGCAGTTGACATACAATATGTCTAATCGAGAGGCTGAAAGAAGGGTGCTTCCTCTGGCAAAAGAGAGAGGTATTGCTGTCATAGCGAACCGTCCTTTTGATGGCGGACGGTTAATACGGCGTTTGAAGAGAGAAAGTTTTCCGGATTGGGCGAGACATGATGGGTTATCCGGCTGGGCTGATTTTGTACTTAAATTCAATGCGTCGCATGAGGCCGTTACTTGCTCCATTCCGGCTACAACTCGTGTTGATCATGTGAGAGAAAACATGTCTAGTTGCCGCGGACATTTGCCGGATGAAACAACAAGGCGCAGAATGCTTCAGTATGTGGAGAACCTCTAGTGGAGGATATCTTCACGTATGAGCTGAGAGACTTTCTTATGTTCTCTCCGACGACCTACTATCGGATGATTGAGACCTATAATGACGAGATCTCACTTGGAGTTGTTCTTCCGTCGTTGCTTCTAATTTCTGCGCTGACATGGCGTGATTTTCGAAACCAGAGCTGGCCGCTTTTTGTTCTGTTTGGGTGTGTGTTTTGCTGGGTGGCTTGGCAGTTTTTCTTCGTTCGTTTCCAAGAAATTATGTGGGCGTCGGTTTATTTAGGAAGTGCATTTTTCGCACAAGGAGTAGCTTTGTTCTGGCTTGCGCAGATTGATGCATCTCGTGACGAAAAAAAGAGGGAATATAGCAATAGTCGGTGGTTAAACTATAGCCCGGGGTTGCTGTTAATGTTTCCTTCTTTGGGTTACTTTGGATTTGGGGTTCCTGAATTCTTTGGTATCACGCCAGACCCTACAATTTATATGACACTAGCAGTTTTGTGCTTAATGAGGTTGCCGGTTTGGCTGTATATTATACCCGTCGTTTGGGCAGGTTTTTCTTGGTTGCTAGTGTTGGTAATGGAACAGCCTGATGCTTGGCTGTGGCCTGCATTAACAGCTTTAACGCTAATTTTCTTTACTGGCTTGAGTAGAAGGTCAACTTCAGCTTAAATCTGCTAACTTCCACATTGTGCACGGTGCATCATCATGTGATCAGCTAGTACTATGGCCATCATTGCTTCAGCGATAGGAACTGCGCGAATGCCAACGCATGGATCGTGTCTACCTTTGGTCATGATATCAGTGTCTTCGCCGTCCAGGGTCACACTCTTTCGAGGTGTTAGAATTGAACTTGTTGGTTTAACTGCAAAGCGCGCGACAATCGGCTGGCCAGTACTAATGCCACCAAGAATACCACCAGCTTTATTGGAAAGAAATTCTGGGTGGCCATCTTTACCCATACGCATCTCATCGGCGTTTTCTTCGCCAGTTAACTCAGCAGCCTCAAATCCTGCACCAATCTCAACAGCTTTTACGGCATTAATTGTCATCATCGCCATAGCAAGGTCACTGTCTAACTTGCCGTAAACAGGTGCGCCCCAGCCAGCAGGAACCCCTTCTGCCTCTACTTCAATGACGGCGCCTATGGAGCTGCCATTTTTCCTGATTGCGTCGAGCTCGTTAGCCCAAGCCTTAGCTGTGACAGAATCAGGGCAAAAGAAAGGGTTTTGCCTTACTTCCGCCCAGTCAAGCCGGTTGCGATCAATCTTGTGGCTGCCCATTTGAACCATACCGGCGTTGATTTTTATGCCGTTACCGATAATTTTTCGAGCCACTGCTCCTGCAGCGACGCGTGCAGCGGTTTCACGCGCACTTGAACGACCACCTCCACGGTAGTCGCGGATACCGTATTTACTCATATAGGTATAGTCGGCGTGCCCTGGACGAAAGCTTTGTGAAATATCTCCATAGTCCTTTGAGCGTTGATCTGTGTTTTCGATCATAAGCTGGATTGGAGTACCTGTAGTTTTGCCTTCAAAGACGCCAGAAAGAATTTTAACTTCGTCAGGTTCCTTGCGCTGTGTCGTATATTTAGACTGTCCAGGCTTCCGTTCGTCCAGATACACTTGGATATCTTCTTCACACAAATCCAGCATAGGTGGAACACCATCAACGGTGCAGCCGAGGGCAGGGCCGTGGCTT
>JBFOLV010000185.1:0-6795 GCA_040830325.1 Kordiimonas sp.
AAGCATTACAGCCTCAAAAGGGTTCAACGATGGCAATAAAGAAGCATTCAGAAAGTCTACCGCAACGGCAGACGCTTTGGTGAAGAAACTACATGATTCCGGTATTACCATCTTACCCGGTACAGACGCTGCCTTTCCGGGCTTTGCGCTTATCAGCGAGCTTGAAATGTATGTTGGCGCAGGAATTTCAGTAAAAGACGTACTGAAACTAGCAACCATTGGGTCAGCAAAACATATTGGACAAGGTGAAGCTCTAGGAACCGTAGAAGTTGGCAAAAAAGCACACCTTATTCTCGTGGACGGCGACCCAACTGAAAACATCACAAACCTAAGAAATCTAAGCTTGGTGATAAAAGGGCAAACATACTTTAAGCCAAAAGAGATGCTGAAAGCCCAAGGCTATAAGCCATATGCGGAAACAATTCCCATGCGTTAAACAACCATCTGCAGCGGTCCTTAGGGCCGCTGCTCGCCCAAACTATTTAGCATCTGCAATCAAGTCACTCAGCATACCGTAAGTGCCAATAAATCCTTCGGGCTTGAGCTTATGAAATGTCCACTGTTTGATCCGCTTTGATCCAACAAGGCCTGCTTCTGCTAGTGTTCGCATATAGGCAGTTGCTGTCGGCTGACTAACACCAAGTTTATCGGCGATTGCACCAAGGCAAACGCCATCCTCCACCAAATCTCCATCTCGTTGCTTTGGGAAGTTAGCAGTAGGTGCTTTTAGCCATAGGATAATTTGCAATCGTTTTTCGTTCGAAAGAGCCTTGTTTATCTTGGCCACTGTATCTATATCATTTTTCATATAGCAATATTGCTATATTTATATTTACCGGTCAAGAATATTGACCTATAAAACGCAAAGCCTCGAAGGAAAACAACAATGCGACAGCAAAAAACACTCCTTACAAGCTTACTACTGGCTCTTACAATTGGGACAACAACCATGGCATCTACATCCAACACTAAAACACTAACACCAAAGGAAGTAGTTGCCGGCTTTGTAGCTGATATCCGTTCTGGCAAACACTTGGAGAAGGTCACAGATTATATGGCCCCAAAGGTAATTGCACACCAAGTTCATGCTGAAGGTGGCCATGCCGTTGAACGCGCGCCAGAAGATTACGTGGCCCATATCGAAGAATTTATCGAAGCCTTTGCGCCCTTCACGGTTACGGTTGAGGAACTGCTTGCCGATGGTGACCGCGTGTTTGTACGTTGGCGTCAAGACGGTTTTCACAATGTATCACTCGAAGGTGAAACACCTACAGGTAAAAAACTGACTGAAATTACTAGTACAGTTTATCGCATTGAAAACGGCAAGATCGTTGAGTATTGGCTTCAAACAGACCGTGCTGGCATGAGCAACCAGATAAAAGAATAATAGATCAAGCACTTGCTTTCACGCCCTTCTGTTAACATATTCTATGTAACACGGAAGGGGGCGACCTATGATTTACCGTATAGAAGACGTTGATGATGACAAGGCTATTGCTCACATAACAGGAGACATAACTTTCTCCGAAAATGTTAGGTTTCGGCAGCTACTCAGTGATTTGGTTGAAAAAGAAGTGACCCATTGCACCTTTGATCTCTCAGAAGTGAAAATGGTGGATTCTTCGGGCTTAGGCATGTTTCAAATTGCGAAGGAACAAGCTGACACATCCAACTGGACCCTAACCGTTGAAGGCGCTTCCGGTCATGTTGCCAGTCTTTTTAAACTTACAAAACTCACTGACCTTCTAAAGAGCTGAACAGATATTAAAATCAAGCTTCGTTATAAAGCAGAGAGTATCTACGAACGTTATGATCGAAAGCGAACGCCTATTTATCCGCCCAGCAAATGATGGGGACTTTGACTTTTTGCATCATATGCATAGTGACCCAACAGTCATGAAGTTTATTCTTGGCCGCACTCGGACGGAAGATGAAAGTCGAGATTATCTGACCGAACTTATACGCCTCTACGAAACCCATAAAATGGGTCAATTCATGGTTTTTGAAAAGGAAACCTTGGCCCCCCTCGGGCGCTGTGGTTACAGCTTTTTCATGGGGCAAGAAGAAGACGGTCTAACCAGCTATTACTGGGGCGCTGACGCGCTAAGTGAAAACCCTGAGCGAGAAGAAGTGATTGAACTAGGCTATACGTTCGCTCGGGAAAGCTGGGGAAAAGGCTTCGCAAGTGAAGCCGCCAAAGCAATGTTCCCTTATGCGCATGAGGTACTTAAAACACCAAAGATTACATCACTAATCAACCAAGAAAACACGGCATCCATCAAGGTAGCAGAGCGGAATGGGCTAAAGCGCATAAAAGCATGCCGCATTCTTGGTGAGTTATCATGGGTCTATTCAAAACCCAGCACTGCATAACACCATAAATTTGGCTAATTTCCGCGAAAAATCTTGACTTGACCAAAGAGTCAGGATTGAATAGTTTGCCATAAAGGCAGCGCATATTCTTACGTTAAGAGTTTGCGCTGCTTTTGTGTGTAAAATACAAATCTATAAGCTGTTGGCCTGCTTGATTGGTTATGGCCCAAAGGGAAGTTTGCGTGACTGTTAAAGCCTATAAAGCATCTGTATTTCATATGGTCGATGACCCCTCAGTTGTGGGCCAAGAAGAGGCGCATGAATATTTTGCGGATGGTATGCTTGTTGTTGAGAACGGCTATGTGATCAAAGTTGGCCATCGTACTGACGTTGAGCTAACACTCCCTGAAGGCACAGAAATTATAGACCATAGCGGCAATATGATAGTGCCCGGCTTTATAGACACGCATATACATTTCCCTCAGCTCGACATGATCGCTTCGTTTGGTGAGCAACTGCTGGACTGGCTCAACAAATACACATTCCCAGAAGAAGCAAAGTTCGCTGACCCCGCACACGCGGAAGAATGCGCTGAGTTTTTCCTGTCTGAACTTCTAAGAAATGGTACAACCAGCGCCCTCATATACGGAACAGTGCATAAAGAGTCCGCTGATGCATTATTCGCCGATGCGCACAAACGCAATATGCGCATCGTCGCGGGCAAAGCGTTGATGGACCGCAACGTGCCTGAAAGTGTCCGTGATACAGCAGAAAGCGGCGACAAAGACAGCCGTGACCTCATTGCAAAATGGCACGGTAAAGGGCGCCTAGGCTATGCGGTAACACCGCGTTTCGCCCCAGCATGCTCGGATGAACAAATGACACGCGCCGGCAAAATACTTGAGGACTACCCTGACGTACTTATGCACACACATTTGTCTGAAAACGTATCAGAGATAGATTGGGTACAAGGGCTATATCCAAACAGCAAAGGATACCTTGATGTATATGAGCAATTCGGATTATTAACCGATCGTTCGGTATTTGCACACTGTGTACACCTGGAAGGCGAGGAATTCCAGCGTATGGCGGAAGCCGATGCGGCTATCAGCTTTTGTGCAACATCAAACTTATTCCTTGGTAGCGGTCTATTCCATTTGAAAGAAGCGGAAAAGTACGGTGTTACCGTAGGCATGGGCACCGATGTTGGTGCCGGCACCAGCTTCTCTATGCTTCAAACTATGAATGAGGCCTATAAAGTATGTCACCTAAAAGGTGACAAACTCAGCCCTTACAAATCTTTTTATCTGGCTACGCTCGGCGGTGCAAAGGCCCTCAATATGGCCGATAAAGTTGGCAACTTCAAAGTCGGCAATGAAGCAGACTTCCTTGTGCTGGATTTTGCAGGAACACCGTTACTGGAACGACGCCTAAAGAATTGCAAAGACCTTGATGAAACCCTATTCGTTCTCTCCATGCTTGGGGATGACCGCACCGTAGGGCACACCTATGTGGCAGGTGAACTGCAACACAAAAAATAAACTTTCCGACAAACTGGCGGTGCATTACCTATGACTACGTCTTATTAACAAATAACCCGTTTTACAGGAAAAGCTGGACGCATGTTATGAAGTTAAGACGCAGAATTTATGAAGCCGCACTTACACTAGGGGCAACGGTCATTATCTTTGTTTGCTGTGCGATCGTCCTTGTAGGAGGCATAGCCATTACTCTTGACTTCAGTACGAGTAACTCTTCCCTTATGGAAAAGCCCTTCTCCTCACAAGCTTCAGAGGGTAAATTTCGCACCTTCCCAAAGGGTATATTTGACTATTAGTTAATAGTAGTAAAACCCAAGCAAATTCCATTTCCACAATGCGGCCACCAGTATCACGCCACTTGCAGCATATGCCGTGTGGTGCAAGCGTCCAACAAGCTTTCCGTTCAGATCTCGCCATAACGGTAACAAGCTGTACAACAAGACAAACATCAAACCGCTCATTGTTAACGAAGCCCATACAAGCACCATAAATTCGACACCTGGAAACTCATACATAAAGCGCCAAGGTTCAACCTGCGAAGATTCTCTAACGTAATAGAGGGCTGCGAAAAAGAGCAACCCACCTACTGACACAGCAAATGCCAATTTTTCAGATAAGCCAAAAGCTCCCATACCTCTCTGCTTCCATTGGTAGAAACAAGTACCAAACATAGTCACGGTAAAGAGTCCTGCGCAGCCAAGCGCAAAGAAGAAAAAATCAGGCAAGTCAAAAAAGCCAACCTTTTCATGGGAAGCCGTCCCAGACGAAGTTTGATATCTTAGAATGTTTCCGTCAGCATCTTCCGCAAAGTTCAATATTGCAGCACTGTCCGATTTCCGAAATGAGAGAGGCCCTATCTGAATCCAGTAAGTCGTCCCTCTCGCTCCCCACAGTTCAAGCACGCCATTTGGTGCAATAGAAACCTCTGAGTCTTTACCGTAGAGATACATAATTGATTCAAGCATAGAAAAATTCCGACGATTATTCATATAATAGCCTTCAAATTTTTCACGGTCCGCCGCGAATTCAGCAGCTGGTTCAATATCCTCCAGTTGCCTTTTTGCCGGGAAAAGGCGTTCTATCAGCAAATCAGGGACCTTCAATGCATAATGCGCACCCTTCGCTTGGTTAACCGAAACAAAAACACCAAATCCAAGCTCGGGTACATACTTCATCATTGAAGTAAAATCAGACAATGCTCCACCGTGACCAAAGGTTTCATGACCAGCGACCCAGCCATTCATAAAACCATGTGAAAATCCATGAGCAGTCAAAAATTGTTTAGAACTACGTTCCTTCATGCGCTCAACAGTTTCTGATTTAAGAATACGTGCATCACCGAGTGCGCCGCCCTGCATCATAGCAATCATAAATCTTGCCATATCAGCCGCTGAATTTGACGCACCACCAGAAGGGCTAGCCCCCAAAAACTCATAGGCAGCTTCACGGTGTTTACCACCCCACCGCCAGTGTCCTTTTGCAAGATGGCGTTCAAGCTCTTGGGCAATATTTCCTTCAGGATACCCCTCTCCAACAGGTTCTCGGAAACTGGAGTACTTCATCCCCAGAGGTGTAAAAATATGATCTTCTACATATTCATTAAAAGGCTGACCAGATACTTCCTCAACTATCAGTCCCGCTAGGCCAACGGCATAATTTGAGTATGAAACAGCAACACTTGGTGCGCGAACCTGCGCAGGCACATATCGCTCCATCTTAGCTTTTAATGATATCACACCCCCAGGATCACGAGCACTCATATAGCCTGCGCCCCCTTCTTCATACCCTGGACGATGAGCCATAATATCTTTCAAGGTAAGCGGCACACCATGAGGTTCTGGCAACTGAAAACTCTTGAGATACACATTCACATTTTCAGAAAGGTCTAACTTGCCTTGCTCCTCAAGCTGCATGACCGCAACCCAAGTAAAAAGCTTTGAAATCGAGCCAACTCTGAACATGCTTCTAAAAGGATCAACCCTTTTGCCCGCAGGAGCATCAGCATATCCATACCCTTTTAGAATGATTGGTTTACCATCCTTCACCACAGCAAGCGTTAATCCAGCTATTTCATGAGCCGCCATCACGGAGTTGACTATGCCGTCTGCATAGGTAACCGCATGTTTAGCAAAAGCGCTACCTGCAACATACGCGCCGCCAGCCTCGCACAAACTACCTTCCTCGATAGTAGCCGCATCTTGCGCCGTAGCCGCACTTTGCCCAATAACAAGTAAGCTGATAAGCGCAATGCGCCGAACCAAGTCGATCATATTCTTCCCCCAAACGAGCAGTAAACACCAAAAACAACCTGCGTTCATGTGCTATGCCCTCCACTAGCTGCTATAACGGAGCAGAAAGGGGATCGCCTCCAACTTTCAATATCAAGCGCATCTATATAACCACTGCGGATATACTGATTTAGTTGGCCGAGTATTGGATATGTGAAAAGCCAACCATCCACTTTACACAATAGTAAATTTGACGTTTGATATTGCTAATGTTTTTGGGGAAACAGATTAGGGCAAACATAAATGGAACCCTTAGTTATTATACAATCGTTATTTCCGTGGGGGTCAATTGTACTGGCGCTAGTCATACCAGCCTACTTATATGTTCTAGTATTCCATCGTAAAATTACTGCACGAAGTCGCCGTTTAAGGCTTATCACATATTGTTTATCTGCTTATTGGATTATCACCTCGTTTCCAATGATGCAGGTCCCGCTTCCATTGCCACTAAAACTTCAAAGGTCAAAAGAGTAAGGTTACTAGAGCTCTACTAGGACCTGCTCGTCACCGGACAAGTGATATTCAACACAGTTATCGCCGCTACCTTTGCGGTCAATTACGAGGAAGTCGCTGGTTTTACCAAGCGCTAGGCAGTAATGATGCCACGTTCCCTTATGGTAATTCACCCCCTGCCCTGCGTCAGCCAAAAATGC
>JBFOLV010000186.1:0-7237 GCA_040830325.1 Kordiimonas sp.
AGCAATACCAAGTACTTCACCGTCAACTACACTGAGATTAATCCCTTTGAGTGCGCGGTGCCCGTGGTCGTCAAATGCGGATACATTTTTAAGGGAAAGCCTCGCAGTTTGCGTTGCGCCGCCGCAACGCTCAATAGTACGGGAAACTTTCGCACCTACCATCAACTCGGCTAATTCTTCACAAGATGAGTTTGCGGTTTCACGCTGGGCTACAATTTTCCCACCCCTAATAACTGTCACATCATCAGTAGTCGCCATAATTTCATGAAGTTTGTGGGTAACGAATAGGATGGTTTTACCCTGTCCCTTTAACAGTTTCACCAGTTCAAAAAGCTGTTCGCACTCCTGCGGTGTTAGGACTGCTGTTGGCTCATCCAGAATAAGCACCTCAGCACCTTTATAGAGGGCCTTCAGTATCTCCGCGCGCTGCCGCACACCTACGGGCAGATTTTCAACTGGCTTATCTAACGGCAAATCAAACCCAAATTTTTCTTCCAATTCAAGAAGCGTAACACGCGCTTTAGCCTTAGCCTCTTCAAGGTTGCCACTGCCCTCAGCACCAAGAATAATATTTTCTAGAACAGTGAAAGGTTCAACTAGCATGAAATGCTGATGAACCATGCCTATCCCTTTTGCCATGGCTTCAGCAGGGTTTGAAAAATGTGCAAACTCACCATCTACTAATATGTCGCCGCCGTCTGGCTGATAGAAACCAAACAGCATTTTCAATAGCGTTGATTTTCCTGCACCGTTTTCGCCAACAATGCCATGAACACTACCGGCACGCACTTGAAGGCTTATGCCATCGTTTGCGCGCACACTTCCAAAACGCTTCGAAAGTTCTCTAGTTTCAATTGCTAATGGTTTTGACATAGAGCTTTGTTTCTAATGGCCTGAATTGCTGCCTTCAATGTCCGCAACGACTATCTCGCCAGAGATAATTTTTGCGCGCGCGTCAGCGAGCTTCGCCTTCATCTCTTCGGTAATCAACTCAGCGTTATGTTCATCGAGAGCGAAATCAACCCCGCCTTCAGCAAGGCTCATCACGCGGTGCCCCGCTTCCCATTTTCCTTCACGAACAGCTTTCATTGCTTGGTAAACACCAAGATCTACGCGTTTGAGCATGCTGGTTAAAACGCTTCCCGGTGCCACATGGTTTTGATTACTATCAACGCCAATAGCGAGTGTGCCACTGTCTTTAGCAGCCTGAATAACACCAAGTCCTGACGGCCCAGCAGCAGAAAAGATAATATCTACTCCACGTGCGTACTGAGATTTAGCCATTTCCGCTGCCTTAATGGGATCATTCCAAGCAGAAGGCGTTGTACCAACATAATTCTCAGTAAAAGTCAGATCACTACGAACATATTCTGCACCTTGGCGGTAACCGCGTTCAAAACGGCGAATCAGTGGAATGTCCATTCCGCCAATAAACCCGATGTTCTTCGCTTCAGTTTTCATCGCCGCAATCATGCCAACGAGAAACGAGCCTTCATTTTCTTTGAAGGTAACCGACTGTACATTTGGCAAATCAATGATGGCATCAATAACGGTGAACTTCACGTTCGGATATCGTTTCGCTACGTTTCTGACTGCCACAGAATAACCTACACCAACCGCAACGATTAAATCAGCTTTCCGACGAGCGAACCGCTTTAGAGCTTGCTCATACTGGGTTTCGCTACTTGGTTCAAAATCACGGTAACTGTCGCCAAACTCATTCTTGAACTGCTCAGCCCCGTTATAGGCAGCTTCGTTGAAGGACTTATCGAACTTACCACCAATGTCATAAAGAAGTACTGGTTGAATAGCGTCAGCGGCAGCTACACTTGTAACCATAAGTGATGCAGCAATTGTTGCCACTATTCGTTTCGTCATATTCTTCATGTTAACTGCACTCCCTGACTATAGAAAACCCTGTAAATACATCTATGCACCTTTACGGGTATTCGCCGCAAGAGGACCAGAGCAAACGCCTCTCGTCAACCATTTTTGACTTTTTGGTCAAGATTCATTCGACATTTACAAATAGACACCGTATTAAATAGCTAAATCTGGGTCAAAATAAGGTACTAAACATGACCAGCCAAGTTACAATTGTGGACCATCCACTCGTACAACATAAATTGACTTTATTACGCCGAAAAGAAGCCAGTACGGCGGAGTTCAGAAAACTCCTGCGTGAGATTGGTCTTTTCCTCGGATATGAGGCTTTGCGCGACTTGCCCGTAGGTAAAATACAAATCGAAACACCTGTTTGTACAACTGAGGCGCCAGTACTTGCTGGTAAAAAACTGACATTCATATCGGTTCTGCGTGCGGGTGACGGCCTGCTTGGCCCTATGCTAGACCTTGTGCCATCTGCACGGGTTGGTCAAATTGGTTTAGCAAGAGACGAAGAGACACTTCAGCCAACAAAATACTTCTTCAAAGTCCCTAAAGACACGGCTTCGCGCATGAATGTTGTCTTAGATCCGATGCTTGCTACCGGTCACTCTGCTGTTCGGGCAATTCAGGAAATGAAAGACATCGGTGCAAAAGATATTAAGTTTGTTTGCTTGCTGGCAGCGCCTGAGGGCATTAAAACCCTTACAGATGCGCATCCTGACGTGCCCGTTTACACGGCGTCAATCGACGAAAGGCTGAATGAACATGCCTATATCGTACCGGGCCTCGGAGATGCTGGGGATAGACTATTTGGAACTAAAGGGGCTTAAGCCAGCATGACTGTTACTAAAAAATTTGTTACTGCTCAGGAATTACTCGATGATTCTTTCCAACTGGGCCTCCAAATCCTAAAAAGCGACTTTCGCCCGAAATTTATCGTTGGCGTTTGGCGCGGTGGAACACCAACAGGCATCGCTGTTCAAGAAATTTTGGACTATTACGGCGTTGACACCGATCATATTGCAATCCGCACTTCCAGCTACATTGGTATGCAGCAGCAAAAAGAAGTGAAAGTTCACGGCCTTGAATATATCGTGAACAACATAAACGCAGAAGATTCCCTGCTTATCGTAGATGACGTATTTGATAGTGGCCGCTCTATTGATGCCATCATCAAACATATGCGTATTAAATGCCGCCGTAACACGCCTGAAACCATCAAAATCGCAACAGTCTTCTACAAGCCAGCACGTAACGTGACTGATCTGGAACCAGATTTCTATTGCCGTGAGACAGATGACTGGCTTGTGTTCCCACACGAGTTGAGCGACATGAGCAAGGATGAAATCAGAGAATTTAAAGGCCTCGATCTCCCTGAGATTGATGTCTAATAAAACTTCTACCCCAAGCTAAAAGTAGTGAGATAGTTCAATGACATACGAACAAGTACAAGAGTGCGCTAGTTTCATCCGTGAACGCTTTACCGGTACAATGCCTAAAGTTGCCATGGTTCTTGGAAGCGGCCTTAATGATCTCGCTGCATCTGTAGAGAATGCGACAGTATTTTCATATACAGATTTACCCGGGTTCCCTAAACCAACTGTTGAAGGCCATGCAGGTAAAATGTTGATCGGGGAGCTTGAAGGTAAAGGCGTTATTTTCATGCAGGGCCGCGCTCACGGCTACGAAGGCCACCCTGAACAAAGTCTTGGTTATTCTACCCGTGTTCTATGGGCTCTGGGCGTAGAAATTCTACTTTTAACCAACGCAGCAGGCAGTCTAGATGAAGAAGCTGGCCCAGGTAGCCTGATGGCAATCACGGACCACATCAATTTCTCGGGCCTAAACCCACTTACAGGCGTTAACGACGATCGTTTCGGTCCTCGCTTCCCTGATGTTTCACAAGCTTGGGACAGAGAGCTAACACAAACCCTCAGGGACTGCGCTGGCGAATTAGACATTAAGCTGCATGAAGGCACCTACTTAATGGCTAAAGGCCCAAACTTTGAAACACCTGCAGAAATTAAAGCATTCCGTGTGATGGGCGCAAATGCTGTTGGTATGTCAACTGTGCCAGAATGCTTGACCGCGCGTCACTGCGGCATGAAGGTTTGCGGCGTTAGCTCAATTACCAATTATGCAGCTGGCATGACTGACGGCGAATTGACACATGATGAAACGATGGAGTTTGGTGCCGTTGCCGCTGTAAATCTTGATAAACTCTTAAGAGCGTTTACTAAGAAAGTCGCGTAATACATTTATTTAAAACAGAAAAGCCCAATCTACGATTGGGCTTTATTAGTTTTACTTACGAGCCAAGTACAGGCAAAGCCTCCCCTTCCCCACCGAGCTTTGTTGCAAAGTATCCAATTACCAATCCTACAAAAGCACCCTCGGCAACAAACCAGAATGGCGACTGCAACGAGCCATTTTCACCGAACAGAACCAACATCAAGTCTGCCAACATCTCATAAGCAAACAATGTAAGAACAAAATTCATCCAGCTGCCGATCATCGGCGCCCTGAACCACCATGGCATCGGGAAACCAAGTATAGGGTGCTTGGTGTAAACACCTACTGCGCCTACAAGCACACCAACTGTTGTGTACCAACAAAGTATGCCCCATCTTACCATATCGGAGGTATCCGGTAAAAAGATGGTTAGGAAAGCAAAACCAAAAAGCCCAAACAAGAAGCCAACAGTCTTTGCCACAAGGAAACGTTTGGTTAGTGAAGGTTTGGAAAACATCATAACCTCTCCCGCAGTAATATAGTTTGCACAACTATTAGCTTATGCAGGGAGAGTTATTAGTCTTTGACGGAAATCAAGTAATGCTAGGCCAGTATTAGACTGGCCTAGCCAAAGTTACTTAGTAGGACTTACCACTTGCGTTGGCATCACCGTATGGCACCCAGATGTTTTTAACTTCCGTGCCGCGTTCCATAAGAATTTTAGCGTTCATTTGGTCTGCATTGCTCCAGTCATAGGCCTTACCATAACTGAGCCAAGTGCGTTTCATATTGTCTGCAGCAGCCCGCTCTATGTCTGCGCTGCCTTCCCTACTTCCAAAATACCAAACAGCATCAATGCCGTAGTGCTTTGAAAGAGGTGCAGCCATTGCATCACGAGGCCCAGTAACAATATTGACGACCCCAGCAGGTACATCAGATGTTTCCAAAATTTGATAAAAGTCTGTAGCAAGCAGCGGATACCGCTCGGATGGAATAATCACAGACGTATTACCTGCCGCCATTGAGAATGCCATCAGCGTCACAAATGACAGAAGCGGCGCTTCATCAGGGCACACAATACCAACCGTACCAATGGCTTCATTCATCGCGAGAGCAACGCCGCGCATCGGTGGCTCATGTACAGCACCTTCATGCTTGTCACAGTAAGCAGCAGCTGTAAACAAACGCTGGACCGATTGCTCAACCTCTTGGGCAGCTGCTTTCGCCTTCATACCTGTCAGGCTAACAAGGCGTTCTTCAAACTCAGCAGCCCGGTAACTGAGGTTTTCGGCGATATAGTACAAAATTTGTGCACGGAGGTGAGAAGTCTTCCCTGCCCACCCAGATGCCTTGTTGGCAGCCTCGACAGCATTACGGATATCTTTATAGTTACCCGCACCAACGAGGCCAGCATATGCACCTTTATTCGTCAGCACAGTAACGCTGTCACCGCCATCAGGCCTTGCTTGCTTGCCTCCAACATAGTTTTTAGCAGTACGATCAACTCCGGGCAGACCTGAAACAGGCTTACTATCTACTGCGGCGGGAACAGCAATTGGTTTCCATTCCTTCAAAGTTTTCTCATACTTTGGCTTCATGTAAGCAAGCATGCCCTCTCGGCCACCCTCGCGGCCAAAGCCACTTTCACGGTAACCTCCGAAACCAACGGCCGCGTCAAACATATTCGTGCCATTAATCCAAACCACACCTGCTTTAAGAGCTGGCGCAACCTCGAGCGCACGTGAGATGCTTTCTGACCACACAGTTGCTGCTAGGCCATACTTGGTGTTGTTCGCTAGTCCAACAGCTTCAGACTGCGTACGGAAGGTCATAGCCGTTAGCACCGGGCCAAATACTTCTTCTTGAAACAGCGTGTTATCTGTACCGACACCTGTAACAAGGGTTGGTGGATAGAAAACGCCCTCATCCGGTATTTCACACGGTGCATGGAACACTTCGGCACCTTGCGCTTCGCCGTCACGTACTAGCTGATCAATACGTTCCTTTTGGCTGGTATCTACAACAGCACCCATATCAATGCACTTATCAAGGCTATGGCCTACGCGAAGCTTAGACATGCGCACTTTAAGTTTCTTGAAGAAACTTTCAGCGATACCTTCCTGAACCAAAAGACGAGAGCCAGCACAGCAGACCTGCCCCTGGTTGAACCAAATTGCATCCACAAGGCCTTCGATAGCACCGTCGATGTCAGCATCCTCAAACACAATGAAAGGTGATTTACCACCCAGTTCAAGAGTAAGCTTCTTACCAGTACCAGCAATAGACCGACGGATAATCTTGCCAACCTCTGTTGAACCAGTGAAGGCAATTTTATCTACGTCAGCTTCAACAAGCATCGCGCCGACATCACCTTCACCCGTAATGATGTTTACAACACCCTTTGGCAGGCCTGCTTCTTCACAAAGCTCAGCAAATTTAAGTGCTGATAAAGAAGTAAACTCCGCTGGCTTTAGAACGACGGTGTTACCTGCCGCCAGAGCTGGTGCAATTTTCCAAGCGAGCATTAAGAACGGAAAGTTCCAAGGAATAACCTGGCCAGCTACACCGAGTGCTTCGTGCTTTGGGAATTCATCATCAAGCAACTGCGCCCAGCCAGCATGATGATAAAAATGGCGTGCAACAAGCGGAATATCAATGTCGCGGCTTTCCCGAATTGGCTTACCATTATCCAGAGATTCAATCACTGATATGATACGCGAATGCTTCTGCACCAAACGTGCAAGTGCATATAGGTATCGTGCACGGCCATGGCCGCCAAGTGCTGCCCATTTACCTTGTGCCACACGTGCTGCATTCACCGCTGCATCAACGTCTTCCTGACGTGCTGCAGTTATGTCAGCTAGTTTTTCACCTGTGGCGGGAGAATATGTAGCAAATCTGTTTGCATCAACTGGCTTTACCCATTCACCAGCAATGTACATTCCAAAGGATTTTTCATTTTCTTCAAGCCAGGCGTCTACATTTGAGCGGCTTTCAGGTGCTGGGCTATAATCCATGCTTTCAAACTTTTCTTTGACGTTCATGATGTGTCCTTAACCCATTGGATGACGGTAAGAAGCAGAGTAACCACCTGTGGCATGATACTCTAATTGGCGCT
>JBFOLV010000187.1:0-2981 GCA_040830325.1 Kordiimonas sp.
CAGTGAAAACATCAAGCGATCAACACATTTTATTGACGCCTTCAGAGGCGCGAAGCGCAGATATGGCTGCTGTCAAGGCAGGCAAGCGCGGTGCAGATTTAATGGAAACCGCTGGACGAGCCGTAGCGGACACCGTTGTAGATTATATAGGTACGCCGCAGGACCTTGATGGTGAAATTATTGTACTATGCGGGCCGGGTAACAATGGAGGTGATGGATTCGTTGTTGCTCGCCATCTCTATGAATGGGGGTATCCTGTTCGGGTACAGATGCATGGGGCACCGTCTGATTTAAAAGGTGATGCTGCGAAAATGGCGGCTAAATGGCCCGATGCGATAGGTGAAACTAACGGTAAATCTCTTTCCGGTGCGTCAGTGATCATAGATAGTCTTTATGGAACTGGTCTCAATCGGGAACTCAATGGTGAAGCTGCAAAATTAATTGCGGCAGCAAATGATGTTGATGCATTTCGCCTGGCGGTGGACGTGCCTAGTGGCTTGAACGCAGAAACGGGTAATGTTTGGGGTACGTGTTTTCAAGCTGATGCAACGGTCACTTTTTTCCACCGAAAACCTGGGCATTTAGTAGCTCCCGGTAGATTTTATTGTGGTGGAGCCGATCATGTACATGTTGCTGACATAGGAATACAGTCAGCAGCGCTTTCAGATATAGTGCCAACACATTTCTCAAACGAACCTGCGTTGTGGAGCAATGTGTATCCATTTCAGGGGCCTGCTGCGCATAAATATGATCGTGGGCATCTTCTTGTCTTAGGCGGTAAAGAGCCGACGCTTGGAGCTTCTAGACTCGCAAGTTTAGCTGCGCTGAGAGCTGGGGCAGGCCTTGTAACTTTGGCTGCCCCTTCAGAAAGCTACCCTGTTCAAGCCGCAGCGTTGACCGATGTGATGGTTAGGCGCTTTGATTCGTCTTTCGGTTTTGTAGGTATCTTAGGTGATCCTAGAATCAGTACTGTTTTGATGGGCCCTGGAGCAGGTGTTGGAGAAAAAACAGTTGAGTTGGTTCAGCAAGCAGGCGTTAAAAAATGTAATATGGTGCTCGACGCTGATGCTCTTGCCAGTTTCGTTGGGCGAGTGGAGCAACTAAAAGCCATTGCAGATGGTGAGGTGGTAATGACGCCACATGAAGGTGAGTTCAGTAAGCTTTTCCCTTCCTTTAGTATAACTGATGACAGAATCGGGGCAGCGCGGAAAGCGGCTGAACTGACAGGGAGTACAATTGTTTTAAAAGGCGTTTCTACTATTGTGGCAGCACCTGATGGTCGAGTTTCTATAGCAACAAATGCGCCTTCTTGGCTTGCGGTTGGTGGAACCGGTGATGTTTTATCAGGTATTATTGCTGGCCTAGTTTCCCAGGGAATGCCGGTTTTTGAAGCTGCGTCTGCCGCCGTGTGGTTGCACGGCGAAGCAGGTATGAAGGCGGGTAGGGGGCTTATTGCCTCTGATTTATTGGACATTATCCCGTCAGTCTTACCATAGGAAAATCAGGCTCTTTTAATTTTTTTATAGATAAATGACAAAATTTGCTTGTGCTCATCGGCGAGCCTGCTTATAAGCCCGTCAAACAGTCATTACAGACTGACAGCACAAGCTGTTTTACTCGATATGAATAGCTGGTTTTGGCCACACTCTGGTGGTTATAAGGCTGTAAATTGGTATGCGGGCGTGGCGAAATTGGTAGACGCGCTAGATTTAGGTTCTAGTTTCTTCGGAAGTGGGGGTTCAAGTCCCTTCGCCCGCACCATTTAAAAGAGATCGAATTTCCGTAATTCAGCTTTGGACAGTAGATAACAAAGAATTGGATGACCAATGCAGATCGAAGAACTGCTGAATGAAGGCCTGAAACGTGAATTTAAAGTTGTTGTGGCGGCGTCTGACTTGGATGCGCGCCTTGATAGCGTTTTAGAAGAGTTTCGTGCCACAGCAAGCATCAAGGGTTTCCGGCCTGGTAAAGCTCCTCTCTCATTGCTGAAACGTATGCACGGCGAGCGCGCTCGTGGCCAAGTTGTTTCAGAAACTATGCAAGAGACATCTGCAAAGTTGTTTGAAGAAAAAGACCTTCGTCCAGCCCTTCGCCCAGAAGTTGATATGGGTGAGTATGAGGCAGGTAAAGATCTGGAATATACTCTTAAGGTAGAGATACTTCCTGAAATTGACGTTGAGGGTTTCAAAGCTCCTAAGCTAGAGCGTTGGGTTGCTGAGGTTGCCGACGCTGATCTAGACAAAGCTCTAGAGAATATTGCGGGTCAGCAAAAATCGTTCAAAAAAGCGGCTAAAACAGCGAAAGCTGGCGAAGGCGATGCTGTGTTGATCGACTATATTGGCCGTGTTGGTGGTGAAGCTTTCGATGGCGGCGCTGCTGAAGGGCATCAGCTTGAGCTTGGTTCAGGTACATTTATTCCAGGCTTTGAAGACCAACTTGTTGGTGTTAAGGCTGGTGACGAAAAAGTTGTTACAGTAACTTTCCCAGAGCAGTATCATTCAGCTGACTTGGCTGGTAAAGAAGCTGAATTTAGCGTGACGGTTCAGGAGGTGCGTAAGCCTACTGAAGCTAAGGTTGATGATGAGCTTGCTAAAAATCTTGGCCTTGAAGATCTAGCTGCCCTTAAAGATAGCCTTAAAGGTCAGATTGAAGCAGACAATGGTAACTTAACCCGCGCTCACATGAAGCGTGCGCTATTGGATGCTTTGGCTGATAGCTATAGCTTTGAAGTACCTGCTGGCATGGTTGATCTTGAGTTTGGCCAGATTTGGGAACAAATCAAGCGTGATGCTGTAATGAGCGGTGACGCTAAGCCTGAGGACTTTGAAGGAAAAGATGCACCGGAGGATGAAGCTGAAGCAGCTGAGTTCCGTGCGATAGCTGAGCGTCGCGTGCGTTTAGGTCTTCTTCTTTCCGAAATCGGCGTGAAAAACGAAGTGCAGGTTACTCAAGAGGAAGTAAACCGTCGTATTATCGAAGAA
>JBFOLV010000188.1:0-3998 GCA_040830325.1 Kordiimonas sp.
ATGTGCACGTCTACTCCGCAACCCAACACCAGAGGGAAGTTCAGCATTTGGTGGCACAGGTTCTAGGGATGCCTACGAATGCTGTGACAGTTGAAAGGCGCCGTATGGACGGTGGGTTTGGCGGTAAGGAAACGCAACCTGCCATGTTTGCTGCAATGGCAGCACTCGCCGCAACAAAAACGGGCAGGCCAGCTAAGCTGCGGTTGGACCGAGATGATGATATGGTCATGACCGGTAAACGGCATGATTTTAGGTATGACTATGATGTTGGTTTTGATGCTGACGGCCGTATTCTAGGACTGGGCATTGAAATGGCCTCTCGTTGTGGGCGCTCGACAGACTTATCACCTGCGATAAACGACCGCGCGATGTTCCATGCCGATAATTGCTATTATCTCTCTGACGTGATGATCAAATCCCATCGCTATAAAACACATACGGTCTCGAATACTGCATTTCGCGGCTTTGGTGGGCCACAAGGTATGATTGGCATTGAGCGTGTGATTGAAGATGTGGCGCGAGCGGTGGAGAAAGACCCGCTCGATGTACGCATGCTTAACCTATATGGTGATAAGGGGCGTGATGTCACACCGTTTGGTATGACGGTTGAAGATAATGTTGCACCTGAGATACTAGAAACTATTGCGGATAGCGCAGACTACAGAAAGCGCCGTGATGACATTCGGGTGTTCAATGCCGGCAGTAAGTATCTCAAAAAAGGTATATCAATTACGCCTGTGAAGTTCGGCATTAGTTTTACAACAACTCACCTCAATCAGGCAGGTGCGCTTGTGCATATCTATGCGGACGGTAGTGTGCATCTCAATCACGGCGGCACGGAAATGGGGCAAGGCCTTTTCACGAAGGTTGCGCAGGTTGTCGCAGAAGAATTCCAGATTGATGTGGACCGGATTAAAATAACAGCAACGACCACGGCGAAAGTGCCGAATACGTCTGCTACCGCTGCTTCGTCTGGGTCTGACCTTAATGGTATGGCTGCCTTAGATGCTGCGCGCCAAATTAAGCGCCGGCTTATAGAGTTTGCCGCCGAAAAATATGATTGCCCCAAGGACCGGATCAGTTTCCGTAACAATAATGTTTATATCGAAAACAAAGAAATCGCATTTTCAGAACTAACGCAGCAGGCGTACCTTGGTCGTGTGTCCATGTCCTCAACGGGCTTCTATAAAACACCAAAAATCAAGTACGATCGGGCGCTCCACAAAGGTCGTCCTTTCTTGTACTTCTCATACGGTGCAGCCGTTTCTGAGGTGGTGATTGATACGCTTACGGGCGAAAACAAGGTGCTTCGCACAGACATCCTCCACGAAACCGGTCGCTCGCTTAACCCTGCGATTGACCTTGGCCAGATTGAGGGTGCTTTTGTGCAAGGCATGGGCTGGCTTACTACTGAAGAGTTAGTGTTTGATGCTTCCGGGAGACTACGGACACATGCGCCGTCAACTTATAAAATCCCTGCATGTTCAGATCGCCCTGACGAGATGAATATCGATCTTTGGCATAAAGGCCGCAACACTGAAGCGACTATCCATAGGTCTAAGGCTGTTGGTGAGCCGCCCTTTATGCTAGCAAATAGTGTTTTCATGGCACTTATTGATGCAGTTTCCAGTGTTGGAGACTATAAGGTTCCGGTAGGAATGGATGCACCTGCAACACCAGAAGAAGTGTTGATGGCCGTGACTGCGGTAAAGAATAAATTGAGTGCATAACTATGCAAAGCTGGGTTAACGCCGCACGAAAAATACTTACTGCAGAGGGCTGCTTAATACTTGTAACAGTGGTGTCAACAAAGGGCTCGGCACCACGCGGTGCTGGCACCAAAATGCTGGTATCGTCAAAGGCGCTTATCGGCACGATTGGTGGTGGTAACCTAGAGTTTCAAGTGGTTGAGCAAGCCCGGAAATTGCTCATATCAAGCGAACTACAGTTTATTGTTCAACACTACGCGCTTGGTCCGCTTCTGGAGCAATGCTGCGGCGGTAATGTTGAGATTTTGCTTGAGAGGCTTGAAGCCAGTAACAGTGGTTTCCTTGGTGAAGCGCCTAAGGCTTACCTTAAGACCAGTTTTGTAGGTGGCGCTGTTCAGAAGGAATGGTCAGACAAGTATCAGCGCCAAGCAGTGGTGCTTTGGGATAAAAACGGTGAACGACTAGATGTCGCAAAAGATGCGGTTTTGATTACTGAGGAAGTAGCGCGGCAGCCACGCCCAATTTATATGTTTGGAGCAGGCCATGTGGGGCGGGCGGTAGCAAATGCACTCGCGCCGCTTCCATTTGATGTGACATGGATAGATAGTCGCGCCGATGAATTTCCTATAGCAATGCCAGAAAATGCGAGCGCCCAAGTTGATGATGATTATTTGAAGTACGTAGAGGCAGCACCAGAAGGTGCGCTCTATCTGATATTTACGCATAGCCATCAGCTTGATTATGATGTAACGGCGAAAATTCTGAGACGCGGAGACGCCTCATATTGCGGTATGATTGGGTCAATGACAAAACGCGCGCGTTTTGAAAACCGCATGTTGAGAGAACATGTTTTAAGGCAACAAGATCTACCCAAGTTTATTTGCCCTATCGGTTTGCCAGAAATTGAAGGTAAAGAACCTGCTGTTATTGCAGCCAGCGTTGCTGCGCAGTTGCTTCAATATATTAACGGCGACAGCTAAGGGCTGAATGTTTTACTTGCTTTGCATCGTCGCATCCATTGAGGCATAGGCTTTAATAATTCTTTCTATAGTACCGTCTTGCTTCAGTTGGTCTAAGGCGTGTTGGATGGCCTCGATAAGTGCGTCATCAGTGGACTTATGGAAGGTTATATAGTGTTCGGGTTCAGCTAGGGTCCAGATCGTCTCATATGTATCTGGATTGTATCCTTCATTTTTAAATACCCATCTAGCCGGAAGCCAGTCGTAGGCTAAAATATCAATGCGCCCTACAGCCAGAAGACGTGTCAGCTGACTTGCTGAACTAAGGTGAATGATATTTTCTGGCGCTATCCCGGTTGCCATCAACAGCTGTTCGGTCGCATCATTCCGGAGAGTGCCAATGATGTAATTCCCGAAGTCTTTTGTACTTTTAAGTCGGATGTTCTGTGTCTTTTTTGAGATCAGGGAAGGTTGAGCAGTCATGAAAGGGCCAACCCACTTAAATAGGTGTTCTCTTTCTTCAGTGCGGTAGGCGTCGAGTAGTAAGCTGTTTGGCGTAGTTAGTGTTTGGTTGTAGGCGCGTGCCCAGTTAACAAGGACGATATCGTCAATGCTTTTTTTTGCGCCCAGTTTTGTTAGGATTTCTGCAAAAATGTCTGCGGCAATGCCTGTCACGGCATTGTTTTTCTCATAGGTTAGCGGTGGGTGGTTTGTGACGTAGAAAGAAAAGTCATCAATTGAAGATGAATAGGCTGGCGCTATGAATGAGCAAATATAAGCCACTGAGAGACAGGCTATGTATTTTGCCTTCCTAATCATATGCTAGACCCCAATTGAAACTGTGCTTTCACTCTATGGAGAACCTCTCTTGCTTCTACAAATAGAGCTATAGTGAATTAACAGTAATTTAGTGGCTATGTAAGTCCTTCCTATAAAAGAAAGTGGTCGGACTGGAGAGTGTATGGTCAATACCAAAGCCTGCTTTTTCGAGTACTTTGGCTGAGGGCTTATTATCTTTCACTACACCACCTAGAAGTTTCATTGGACGATTTGTCTGGTTACACCAGTCTATTAGCCCGTGAAGTAGTTCAGTTGCATAGCCTTTGCCCCAATGTTGTTTTGCAAACAGATAGCCCAGCCTAACTTCAATTGTATAGGGTTTCATGAATTCTGTTAGGATCAGCAAACCCAATAGTGTGTTGGTTTGTCGGTCTTGGGCTGCAAGTACGATACTTTCTGTATTTCGCTCTGCGATCCATTCAGATGCAGCTTTATCTTCCACTTGCATGGAAGGCGGTAAAAAAGCGAGCACATCCGGTGTGAGCATTTG
>JBFOLV010000189.1:0-3633 GCA_040830325.1 Kordiimonas sp.
ACGTAATCGTGATTGATGGTACTTGCTGATATAAAGCAATAAGATTGTTGTGGTCTCGGAGCAAACTGGTGGTAACGACAAAATGGTCCGGTTCGATATCCTGTCGAACCAATTCAATGAATGTCATTCTGCCGCCAGTGTGAGCGATGACATTATAGTTCGTGTCGATTAATATTTGCAGGATGGTCGTGTTTTCTACCGCGTCTTTTAAAAAATTAAGGCGGTTTCTAACTAAATTGCTATCGGGCTCACCTACCAAAGTTTCCGCGAAAGGTGCGACGGCTGGATTGATGTTCTCCAGGAATGCGCTAGCCTCTGGCTCAGCCGGAATCCGCCAGATTATCAAACGGCCAGAATGAAACCATCCAGTTAGAGTGATAATTGCAGCCAGCATAACGGCAAATATCAACGCCAACTGAACATCAAGTCTGTCTAACAGCCTCACGACACCACCAGTTTATATCCCATACCATACACAGATTTGATCCCATGTTCGGCAACACCTGCTTGAACAATCTTCTTCCTCAAATTATGCAAATGTACATTGATGGTTTGATCAAAACTTTCGTGCATCAACCCAAATACCGTTTCGTAAAGTTGCTCGCGCGAGAAAATTCGCTCAGGCGCCTTTAAAAAAGCCTGCAGTATCAAATATTCGGTTTTCGTTAGGTCAAGTATCTTACCAGCAGCTGATACAGTTCCGTTCAATTCATCGAGGGAAAACGGACCAACTGAAACTCCATTGCCTTGCGATGCCTGGCGTCTCAAGTGTGCTTTGACACGAGCAACGAGTTCCTTGTTGCTATAAGGTTTTCGGACATAATCATCTGCACCAGCATCTAGGCCGTCAGCTACATTCTGATCGCTCACTCTTGCGGTAAGCATCAAGATCGGTATATCGGAGCTTTTGCGCAAACGACGACAAACCGACCGGCCGTCCATATCCGGCAACATAAGGTCAAGAATGATAATGTGAGGATGCTCAACTTCGAAGGCCGAGATACCCGCAGCGCCAGAGTCTGCTACCGAACAGGAAAAGCCATGATGCTCAAGATACAGCCGAATATTTTCAGCTGTCTCTGTATCGTCTTCAATTATCAAGACCTTATAGGCACCCAATGATCTTTATCCTCGGTGAATAGAATTGAGCCAACTATAGGACATGTAAAACCAAACAAAAACACTGAATGCATCATCTATCGTATGGTTAACCCTAACTATTCTCGCTCCGCCAAAAAAAAGGCGGGTCTCATGCCCTTCTACTTTTTAATCCCTGTTTTATCTTGATGGTGTGAGCGTGTGAGGAGTAAGTATGGAACCGTGACATTCAAAATTGTGTTTCTGAAAATGACAGTGGGTGTGAAACATTATTGGTTGAGGGTGTGTTAAAGTATGACCAACGGTGTGACCAAAATAGAGAATTTGGTTTTTGAAGGCGGTGGTGTTCGAGGCATCGCTTATGCTGGTGCAATTAAGGCGTTGCAAGAAAGAGGTTTTCTCGAAAGTGTTGAACGTGTCGCAGGTGCATCTGCCGGGGCTTTTACAGCTTTGTTGCTCAGTTTAGGTAATACACCAGATCAAGTGAAAGAAGTGCTGAGTAACTTGCATTTTAAAACACTTGAAGACAAACCAAATCCGCTTCGAATTGCTACCCATTATGGCTTGTATAAGGGTGAGGTACTGTATGCTTGGATTGTTGAGCAGCTTACAAATAAGGGGTTGCCTGAAGACCTAAGTTTTGAAGCTCTCCGGAAGCAAGGGGCGCGTGATTTACATGTTTTTGCAACTGACCTGAACTTACGTAATACACGCGAATTTTCTGCAGAAACTACGCCTTTGGCATCAGTTGCGGGCGCCGTACGCGCCTCTATGTCCATTCCACTCATGTATTCAGCGTGGCAGTTCCCAAACGGTGTGCCAGATGATCATGTTTATGTTGATGGAGGCACGGTTTATAACTATCCGATCAATGCCTTCGATAATAAGTTGGGTATTAATCCAAACACATTGGGTTTTTGCTTTACTGGAGCAAGTGATAAGCCCGCTGCATCAAGCCTTGGAAAAGATCATCTGTTTGAGTTTACCCGGAGTCTCTTCGCGACAATCTTAAGTACGCAAGTAATTGATTTTGAGAGGAATCTTGCGGAAAAGGCACGATCGGTTCAGATCGATGACTTAGGGTATAAGGCAACTGATTTGGATATTACAGATGAAGGTTTTGAACTTCTTTTCAGGTCAGGCTACGACGCGACCCAAGCATACCTTTCGCAACTTCAACGAATTTGATGCCTAAAAGAACACAGGCTGGACACTAGCGCCTTGGCTAGCTAGGCTCGCGTTACGATAGTATTTCTAATTAGGGTCGCAGAGATACGATTTGGCGCATCTATCTAGTTTGGGGATTGATTTATGAAGCCTTCTACGAGGCCAGAGAAGCAGTTTAGCTTAAAAGAAAAAAAGCCGGGGCCTATCGCTCAGTTTTTCACTACCTTAATGGTACGCAAGATAATACCTGCTGTGTTTGGAGTGTTACGCAGAATAGCACCTGTTTTTCGCTTTCCGTTTACAAATACAGTCATTGTGACCAGTTTTGATAATGTGCAGGAAGTGTTTCAGCGTCACAATGATTTCCCCGTACCTTATCAGCGCCAAGTCGATTATCTGGATTGGGATCCCACATTCCTGTTGGCCATGAAAGACACACCTGATTACTGGACAACACTGGAGCAGGTGAAGGAATTATGGCGTACGAGTGATTTGGATTTTGTCCGTCAGATAGCCCGTGATGTTAGCGAAGAAAAGCTTGAACAAGCTGGCGGGCGTATTGACGCAATCCAAGACTTAATGGTGCCGGTTACGGAAGCGGTGATTGAACGCTACTACGGCGTACCAATTCCGGAAGAAGAGAAGCAGCCCTTTTTTGATGGATGTATGCATGTGGCTGGTTTCTTGTTTGGTACGCAGTCGGTTGCTCCAAAGGCTGTGCAAGGGGCGCAGCGCGCTATTTCTATTGTCTGGAAGGTGATAGATGCAGCTATCGCGGAGGCTCGCAAAAACCCATTGCCAGACAATACTATTATTGGTCGTTGCCATGCTCAAAACACAACCGATGATCAGCATCTGCGTTCGTATCTTATGGGTATGATTATGGGCTATTTGCCGACCAACACGCTTGCAAATGGCCATGCTTTGGATGTGATTTTGAATAACTCCGATGCATATCGTACTGGATGCGAAGCATCAGTTGCTGGTGACCGTGATTTAATGCTGCGTGTAGTTCACGAGGCACTGCGTATTAGCTATATTTTACCAGGGTTGTGGCGTACGGTTCCAGAAACCCAAGAACTAGGTATTGGCACAGAGAAACGCTATAAAATTGAGAAAGGGCGCATGGTCTATATTTCTGGTATGTCAGCAATGCTGGATAGTAGACGTATAAAAGAACCAAAAAAATTCAACCCTAACCGTTCTTCCGACGTTTATATGATTTATGGCTATCAGTTTCACTACTGTGTGGGCGCGGCTATCGCTGATGTGATGATGGAAGAGATTTTTACGGCACTGATGCGCCGTACGCCCAAACCTGTAGGTAAATTGCAGTATAATGGGAATTTCCCTTGGAACTTGACGTTG
>JBFOLV010000190.1:0-6134 GCA_040830325.1 Kordiimonas sp.
ATATCAACGATTATTCCTTCATTATTTGTCATTCTTTTCAGTGTCGTGTGTGGAATGGCTTTTGGCGGATTTATGGGATGGAAAATGACACCTATGTCATCGCCAATACCTTTGATGATCCTTATTTTAGCCGTCGCTGACTGCGTGCATGTTGTAACCAGTATTTTGCAGAACATGCGTCAAGGTATGGACCGTTTAGCGGCCACACGAGAAAGCTTGCGCATCAATTTTGGCCCCATCGCCGCAACAAGCATCACCACCGCCATAGGTTTCCTAACTATGAACTTCAGTAGTTCAGATTCACTCGGCAACATGGGAAGCCAAGTGGCGTTTGGTGTAATGGTCGCTTTCATTTTATCTGTTACATTACTACCGGCTTCAATATGCCTGCTGCCCGTAAAGGTAAAAGTAAAACCAGAAAACAATGTCGGTGCGGCATCTGCTTGGCACCAAAAACTTGTTCAGTTCATCGACAATTCTAGAAAAAGCATACTGGCTAGTTCTCTATTGTTGATCGGCTTCCTAGGATACGGCGTAAGCCAAAACATTCTGAATGATAAATTTCATACTTATTTCTCTGAAGAAACCCCCTTCAGGCAAGCCGTCGAATTCACAGACAAACATATGGGTGGTACCTATAATGTTTCCTATAACCTTCACGCAACCGCAGTTGGTGGTGTTAGCTCTCCAGCATTTCTAAAAAGGGTCGAGCTGTTTGCAGAATGGCTACGCTCTCAACCTGAAGTTATTCAAGTTTATAATGTAGCTGACACCTTCAAACGCCTGAACAAAGACATGCACGGCGGTGATACAGCATTCTATTCACTGCCAGAAAGCTCAGAACTCGCGGCACAGTATCTCCTCCTTTATGAACTTTCACTCCCTTATGGTTTAGACCTCAATGATCAGATAAATTTTGAGAAATCAGCCACTCGCATACAGGTTTCACTCAAATCACTGAGCACTCTAGAGATGCTAGCGTTTGAAAAGCGCACGGCCGATTGGCTCGCAAACAGCCTACCCAAAACGCGTGTCGAAGGATCAAGTGTTCAGGTCATGTTTTCCCATATGGCTCGCATTGATGTGGAAGGAATGCTTATAGGCACCCTGTTGGCACTTGTCCTTATTTCAGGGCTGCTTGTATTTGTCTTCAAATCACTTCGTATCGGTTTAATCAGCCTGATCCCCAATTTACTCCCTACCATTGCGGCCTTTGGCATTTGGGGTTTATTTGTCGGCGAAGTGGGGCTGGGCCTCGCTATGGTGTCAGGCTTAACCATGGGAGTGGTGGTAGATGACACCATCCATTTTCTCAGCAAATATCAACGCGCCCGAACAAAACATTATTTGAGCGTCACGGAAGCACTGGAATATGCTTTTTCGAAAGCTGGCGTTTCTATACTCGTAACCTCAACAGTATTGTTTGCCGGTTTTATCGTTATGATATTTGCCCAATTCAGGTTGAATGCTGACCTGGGTTTAATGACAGCCATCATCATTGTACTAGCGCTCGTATTTGATTTTATCCTATTGCCAGTATTGCTGCTTTTGTTCGACAGGAGAGTAGCTTCCGAACCTCAAAACAATAAATTAAGCCAATCAGTGACGTAAAACTGACTAACTATTGATTTCCAGTTTACTCGTTCTATACGCATAAATAGGTAGACACTATCTGAACTCATTTTGGGTTCAGATAGTGTCGAATAATGAATGCTATTAATCTATTTTTTACCTCTAACAGCCTAATGTCAGGTCCCGGCATATAAACGGATGGTTGTATACCGGGAAGCGTTAGGGGGCGGTGCGCTAGGGGCTGGTATATGCGGATTAAATATAAGATTCCGATCTTTTCGGTTGCTTTTCTTTTTGTCTTAAATTTCACACTTGTTGCTATTGCTGCGTTTCAAATGCAGTCAGCTTTGTTGGAGGAGGCAAAAAACAAGCTCGACCTGAGCCGTGTAGCGAAAGCTTTTGAGATTCGCGATTATTTTCACGCAATCGACAATAATTTGCTGATAACTGCATCGAGCCCAAACACCGTTGCTGCTTTAACTGACTTAAAAGATGCTTGGCTCGACCTTGAAGACGCGCCAACACAAACCCTGCAAAACGCATATATTACCGACAACGCATTCCCTGTTGGAGAGAAACACAAACTGAACTCAGCGGAAGATGGTACTTATTATAGCTCCGTACACTCGGTTTTTCACCCTTGGTTCCGCTCCCTTCAACAAGTAGATGAATACTATGATGTCTTTCTCTTCGATCTTCAGGGGAACCTAATATATAGCGTCGTTAAGGAAGCTGACTTTGCGACAAACTTCCTTACTGGGCCGTACAAAGACTCTGGCCTTGCAAAAGCATACCGTGCGGCACTAGAAGCGACGGACCCGAATTATGTAGCGTTCCAAGACTTCGAGCCATATGCCCCAAGCAACGACACGCCAGCAAGCTTCATTGCCAGAATGGTGTATGATGTCGAAGGTGGCAGAGTAGGCGTGCTTGCATATCAAATACCAATTGACAAATTAGACGCCTTCATGGCTGAAAGCACCGGCTTAGGTGAAACAGGTGAAACATATCTTGTTGGCCCAGATAAATTTATGCGCACCAACAGTCGCCTCAGCACAACCCCAACGATGTTGACCACCCACATTGACACGGACTCCTCAGAACGTGCCCTACGGGGTGAAACCGGCGCAGATATTCTTGAGAACCACCAAGGTATGTCGGTTGTTTCCTCTTTCCAACCTATAGGCTTCAAAAGCGTGCAATGGGGCCTAATTGCTGAGATCGATCAAGAAGAAGTGTCTGCGCCAATCAAAAGCCAGCTCTGGACTCTCCTCTTCTCCTCACTTGGCGTTATCACTTTACTTAGCGGTGCTGGATATTATGTAGGCGTACGACTCGCCACGCCTATCTCTCGAATTTCTGATGTCGCGAGCGCCCTAGCGAATGGTAAACTTCAAACCAAAATTCCTTATCGAGGAAAGAAGGATGAAGTCGGTGACTTAGCTTCCTCCATTTCTCAGTTTCGCGACAGCGTAATTGAAGCAAATGAACTTCGTGAAAAAGCAGAACAAGCTGAGAAAGAGCGTCAAGAAGCAGAGAATAGAGCCGCCGAGGAACATGCAGCACAAAAAGCCATTCGAGAAGATCTAAGGAAGGAACGCGAGCGCCAAACAATCGAGGCTCAAAAACAGGAAAGACACAGGCTGGCAGAACAGTTCGAAGCAAGCGTCGCAAATATTGTTGCCGATGTTATGGGTAAAGCAGAGCTTTTAAAACAATCTGCCCATCGAGTGGAACAGCGTGCGCAAAATACAGCACAAAAGTCGGCGGACAGCTTTCAAAGTTCACAGGAAGCTGGAGAAAGTGTGCAAACAGTTGCGTCCGGCACTGACGAGATGAGGTCGTCGATAAACGCCATTAGCACCCGGGTTCAAGAAGCTTCCGACAATACCCGGTCCGCAAACGCTGCGGCTTCTGATGCTGTTCAACAAGTAGACTTTCTTGACGGGGTTGCCCAGCGTGTTGGTGACGTTGTGAAATTGATCAATGATATAGCCGAACAAACAAACTTGCTCGCGCTAAACGCCACAATAGAAGCTGCACGCGCTGGTGACGCAGGCAAAGGTTTTGCGGTTGTTGCGTCTGAGGTGAAAAGCCTAGCTAATCAAACAGGTAAAGCGACACAGGAAATTGAAAACCAAATCACGGAAATGCAAACAGCAACAGGCACAGCGATTAGTTCTGTGCGCGGTGTGACGGAACAAATCGCCCAGATTGATAAAATTGCTAATGATATTTCCGCCGCTGTCCAGCAGCAGGCCGCTGCAACAGATGAAATTGGTCAGGCCGCCGCAGTAGCTTCTGACATTACAGGACGCGTAGGCAGCAGCATTGATTCAGTAGGATCAGCTGCCAAAGAAAATGCACAAACAATGGGGTCAGTAGATGCGGCTGCAAGTGAACTATTGCAGCTAGCCACCTGCCTAGATGACCAAGTTAAAAACTTTGTCAATGAAATGAGAAGTTAAATAAATCTCGGGCCAACAAGAGAGAACACTATAGAATGAACATCAAACGTTTTTCAGGCATCACTTCTGTTATAGCTATTGCTATAGCCAGTTTTTCGTTTCAGGCGTCTTCTGAAATGGATTACCGTGAGAACTATAAACGACCTTCAGAAGTTCCCTATCCTGAAGAAAATCCTTACTCAGCCGAGAAAGCAGAACTCGGCAAAATGTTATTTTTTGATCCAAGGCTCTCAAGAGAAAATAACATTACCTGTGGCTCCTGCCATAACCCAAGCTTTGCATGGGAAGATGCCCAACCAACCAGCGTAGGCACACCCATGTCTCGCCTTGGTAGACATACACCTACAGTACTTAACCTAGCCTGGGGCGAAATTTATTTCTGGGATGGTCGCGCAGAAACATTGGAGGAGCAAGCCCTTGGGCCCATCCAAGCGGGCGGCGAGATGGCTCAAGATTTGCCAGGTTTACTTGAGGAACTGAAAGCTGTTCCAGGCTATGTGGAGCTTTTCAATTCCATCTTTCCACATGACGGCATTACCGCAGAAAATATTGGCAAAGCAATTGCCACATACGAACGGACCATCGTGTCCGCAGAAGCGCCTTTTGATCGCTGGATTGAAGGCGATGAAACAGCGATTAGTGATGCTGCAAAGCGAGGCTTTAAACTGTTCAATACAAAGGCACGCTGTTCATCATGCCATGACGGTTGGAATTTCACCGACTGGGGTTTTCATGACATTGGTATCGGCGACGCTGATGAGGGCCGGTATGAAGTGCTAGATATTGCTGCCCTAAAGCACACTTTTAAAACACCCGGTCTACGAAACATTGTCGAACGAGCGCCATACATGCATAATGGTGGCATGCAAACACTGATGGAAGTTGTTGACCATTATAATGATGGTTTTGTGGATAGACCGTCGCTTTCAACTGAGATGCAAAAACTTAATCTCACACAAAATGAGAAAGCTGACCTTGTTGAATTTATGAAAACGCTGAGCAGCAACGACCCCGCTGTATCACTTCCAAAGTTGCCAAACTAGGATCAAAAAGGGCTTACGAAGATGACATTATCAGGATTTAAACTTTGTGCGACTGCTGTTTTAGCTTGCATCACATTCTCCCAAACAGGTCAGGCAGACGACAGCGTAAAAATCACGCAAAAGGGCAAGCAGTTTTCCGAAAAGAAAGTGGCGATCAAAACTGGGCAGGACATTGTTTTTGTTAATGACGACAATGTTGCTCACAATGTCTACACGATCGTTAATGGTAAAAAACGTGATCTCGGCTTACAGAAACCTACCGAAGAAGGCAGCATTGCATTTGATGCACCTGGCACATACCGCGTGCGCTGCGCCATTCACCCTAAAATGAAATTGGTTGTAAAAGTTACCGACGGTGAAGGTAACTAATCGCACTAGCTAAAACCAAAAAAGCGCTACCTATTATTGGCAGCGCTTTTTTTGTGTCTTACTTAGGGGTCACATTCCGCTTCACGGCTTCCGGCATAATCATAAATTCTTCTGAATCAAAGAACTCCAGCAATTTACTGCGATAGCTTTTTATTTCATCCATAGATGGTTTATGGAATTTGTTCTGGCGCGTCGGTAAGTCAACGGTGATCGTCCCGCGCATTCCCATAAATATGTGCGGGATACAGTGATACTGGTATGTGCCTCTTTCTTCAAATGTATAGGACCATTTGTCACCTGCTTGCTTTAAGTAAGGGCTTTCAAAACCTTTACTGCCTGCAGGAAAGCCATCCGGGTAAGTGATGACATTATGTAAATCATTGACTGTATTTACCCAAGTAACGGTGTCGCCTTTTTTAACCACCAGGAACTTAGGCTCAAAGGCAGTAATACCATTCTCATTATCTGTTATGACTTTAACAATATGTTCTGCGGCAAAACCATGTGAGGTATTCACTGCAATCATCATTAACGCCAACGAAACGGCCTGAACAAAACGCATAAATGTGCATCCTATAGCTAGCTCCCCCAAAATCACGCAATCCTACGACAGCAAAAGTTAATAAGGATACCAAATTATAGACACTATTTAGTGTTCTCGAAGTCAACGAGCGCACAGACG
>JBFOLV010000191.1:0-6883 GCA_040830325.1 Kordiimonas sp.
TAATATCCCTCAAAACCATCAGCGCCAAGACGATCTAGCTGCTGTTCTCCCAAAGCTGAGATGGCTAGAGGGACATCTTGTAACCGGCGGGACCTTTTAGTTGCGGTTACAATAATTTCTTCAAAGAGAAAATCTCCATCTTCTGTGAAGGAACCAATGTCATCGCTATCACTAGTTTCTTGCGAGGCACTTGGAACAACAGGGCGCTGTGTCCGCACGGTCAAGCCAGAGGATAATGACGTCTTTACAGCAGTGACTTGTTTTTTCCTCGGCTTGATAACCACCACATTATCGCTGGCAATCTCATATTCTAGATCGGTACCCGCTAATAGTTGGGCCAGACCTTCCCTTAAACTAACTGAGCCGACAAGATCCTGCGCTACCAAGCCGTTTATGCTATCGTGAGGGTAGATAATTTGGACGCCAGCTTTTTTGGCAAATGTTTTGAGAGATTTGGCCATGGGTTGTGCAGGTATATTGACAATATAGCTGGCATCGTCTGCACTCACAACTACCGGCGAGGCACAACCTAAAATGATAGCCAGTGATGCTGACCCCAATAAATGACGGACTTTCTCATTCTTTGTTTTTCTATGATTTGGCGAACCCTGACAGATAGACATATTTTTTCCCTGTTAACCGTTTACCTCCAGAATTCCACAGTTTTTTGGAATTCCCTTCCCCGATTAACAAGCAAGACGCAGCTCGTTATAAAACTACTCAAAACTCTTTTCACTCTAACCTTCATAAGCAAGCAAAGTCACATAAGGCGTCATTCTTGTGACCTTGATAGGGAGCATTACATCCAGCGCTGAAACGAGTGCTTCAACATTGCCAGCTTCGAAAACACCCCCCACTTTCAAATACCTAATATCATCTCCCATTAAGAAGATCTTCTTATCTGTGTACCGGCTAAACTGCTGCACCACACCCTCAAGTGTTTCACCAGAAAACTCCAGTTCGCCATTCTGCCAAGACAGATCTTTGTCAACGGATGGTGCAACCACTCTCACCGCAGCGGAAGCATCCTTGTTCACCCTGATTTTTTCACCTTTGGTGACAACAATAGCTTCATAAGAGGAGGCCCTAGGTGAGGGCACATTTCCGGTTGCACTATCTTGCGATTCTGAAACTTTCACTGTCCCGTCGGTAACCAAAACGGAGAACTCGTCTTTTTTTCTGTATATATTGAATGCGGTACCTATTGCCTGAACTTGCCTATTCAATACTTTTACTTTGAAGGGACGTGCAGGATCATGTGCTACATCGAAATAGGCTTCACCAGAAATAAGAGTTAACCGGCGTTCATCCGACAGAAAGTCGACCTCAATTTTAGTATCTGTGTTTAATTTTATGGATGAGCCATCTTCGAGCGTCACCGTCTTTTGGGCGCCGACATCTGTTTGATAGATGTTGGCAGGAGAATGGAAATATTCTGTGCCCCCCAATCCTATGATGGCGATAAAAAGCACTGCAGCCATCGCAGCTAGAGTTTGCAGATTAGGGTAACGAGTGGAGATGGAGTGTGTTGTTTCTGGTAAAAGTTCCTCATCAAGAGCTTGTTTTGCAGTTTTATCCAGTTCAGATAAAACATCGAACCTGCGCCAATCCCTTTTCACCTCTTCATACATTGTTTTATGCTGGGGACTAGCGTCAAGCCACTTAGAAAAATCAGCCCAATCTCGCTCTGTTGTGTCTGACGAATCTAATCGAGCAAGCCAGTTCAGTGCCTGCTCCTCTATAGCTTCATCTGTTTGTACCAGCTTTATGTCCGATGTTTTATTTTCCATCTTCTTAATCCTAAGCCCAATCAACGGGTACGTTTCTGGATATTATTCATATAGGCACGACACAGCTTCATGCCCCTGGCAACATGGTTTTCCACCGTGCGTACGGACAGACCCAATTTGGCAGCTATCTCTTTGTGGGAAAGACCATGCATTTTTCGGTAAATGAACACCTGCCTACATTTTGGAGATAGCGTTTTAATCGCTTCAACAAGCAGCTCAAACTCTTGTTTAGAGGCTATAGATTGCTCAGTAGTTGGGGTATTGCATTCAATTTCTTCCGCGTAGCTGTCATAATCAGCAATATGGTTTCTTACCTTTTTGCGGCGAAGGCTGTCTAGCGCCAGATTTTGGGCTATACGAAAAATGAAGGCACGCGGAGAGGCTATTTCCTTTTCCTTGTCCATGCGCCAGATACGCAGAAAAGTATCCTGCAACAGATCATCAGCCTCGTGATCAGAACTGACAATATTTGCTAGATAGCCTTTTAAGGTGATTTTATGTTGGTAAAATATCTTTAGCCATGATGAAGCTTCAACAGCGTCGACACCATTGTTGCTCTTTGGGTTGTTATCGCCCTGAGATTTGCCTTGCTCAATGTCAATCGTGCGCTGATGGGGTGGAATATCCACAAGTGCTAACCTAGCTTTTTCATCCTTTTCTTGGTGAAGGGTACCATACTCAAAAGTATCCTCCAAAATACTAGAATATTTCATTTGGGTCCTCGCCGCTAACCTGGAACCATTCCTCCCAATCAGAACCAAGACGCGCGAATATTAGATACTACTCAAAGTATTTTTTACTATTTTCATTTCTGGTGAGGAACATCACTTCAGGGTAACTAGCGATAGTGTCTTTAAGCGGCAGGGAGGCCTCGCCTTTAAGATGCTTGTCAAAGAAGGAGCGGATATAAATATTCTGGAGTTCCAACATTCTATATCCATCAATTTCCCCCAACAAGCCGACTTGCTTAAAGAGCCAAGGCGCTACAATTGAAAAGTCCGTGTAGTTTGGGTGCTCTGTTCCTCGTATATGAACTGAATAGCTTGGCCCCTCGGCTGCTTCATACACTACAGACACGAAGGGGTTTCTATCGTTTCTCATATGCATGAAAGGTTGTTGGTGTGGTTTTTCATTTGGTGAGACTAGTGAAAAACCATCAATATTTACACCAGCTTTACACCTGTCATCGCGCGCGCATGTTTGGATGGTTGTTTTCCCGCCAAGAGAAAAACCAAGCAAGCCAATCCTAGACAAATCTAATCGATCCTTAAACAGGCCATGACTAGTGTTCAGCTTTTCAAGCTCATCCATAACAAACATATGATCTTGAGATAATGTGTTGAGGCTATTGATCTCTGATTGGATGGTCAACGGAGCCATTTCCGCCATCTGGCTCATCAGGTCTTTGATTTCCTTAGTCTTGGAGCTTGCCAAGGCTTTTTCCATGATGGTCATGGCTTCTGGGTGGTTTGATTCTGCTTCAAGCGCTGGCGAACTGTCACTTCTGAAAGAAGTGACACGTCCGTTTGGAAAGGTGCTCAGCATACTCCAATAAGTGTGATTAATGGAGAAAACTACATAGCCATGGCTGGCAAGCTCTTCCATCAATACAGTGCTTTGCTCCGCAAAAACACCGAGACCGTGACTGAAAATAAGTACAGGATATGGTTCTGATGCGGGAGCCAAGTTTGCTTCAGGATACGAGTGCGATGGTATCTGATCCAGATGTGAGAAAAGAAAACCCGGAGCCAGAGGGCCCAACTCTTTTACAAAATGGGTGCTAATGGTGTCAGCGTTGGGCCAGTATGGTTGCGGGTCATCGACATCATGCGCTTCTGCGGGATACCAAACTTTTACCATGAACTCGCGAAAGTCATTTGGTTCATCAGTTTTCGCCTCGTTTCTGGTTTGATCAATCATGTGAAGCTCCGAAAAACCAATTGCGTAAGCGCCACTAGGTTGAGGCAATTCAAACATGGGGAACAAAGCCGAAGCAAAAACTGACATAGCTATAGAGAACGAAAAAAAGCTGACACTGCTCCATCGTTTTAGTCGTGCATATTGTTGTCCTTTAAACTTCAAAGAAAAGCTGGGGAAAATAAAAACTGCAGCGGAGAGACTGGCCCCTACTATGTAGGCGGCGACCATTTGCCATCTAGGGCCTTCCAATAACAGGTGTAAAACTAATGCTGTCACGTAGATTGAAGCGGTGACCTTGGGGATGAACCCCTTCGAGAGTCTTGGCATAGTAAGAGCGATCAACAGGGCAATACCTGCCAATAGTGATGTCGTATCAAATACCAGCATCATTACCTCCCGCTTGTTTGCTGTTGAAGGGAAGCGACAGCAGTATCAATTACGGATACGTAGCTTTCGAGCAACTGGTGTTCTTCAAAGCTTTCAATAACAATTTCAGGTGGGATGCCCACGCCCTCATAAAGCTTGCCATCAGCTGCGATATACTTCTCATTTGATGAGGTCACGATCCAGCCATTAGGTAAGACGAAGTGATGTTGGTCAGACAGGCCACCAGATGTTTTGGTCCCGATGACTTTGACATTGGGCATGACACGCATTGCAAGGGTGAATACTTCAGCGGCACTACCTGTCCAGTCACTCGTCAGGAGAATAACGGGTTTGGTAAATACAGGCCCTTTTGCAGGCTTAACATATACGTCTTGTGGCGCAGTAAACGCTTCATTGTCGCGCGCGCTTTTAGAAAAAGCAAAGCGTTTTCTAGTGGTGAAATGGCTCGCTATTTCAACTGCAGCCGCATCCAAACCTCCAGGGTTCATGCGAACATCAATGATAAGCCCATCAAAATGGGCCAAACGTTTCATCATCTTCTGGATTGCAGCTTTCAGGGCAAGACTATCTGCTTCTGCGTCAAAGTTTTCATGTGTTTCATCACCATCGGTGAAACCATACATATACTCTATATTCAGGTATCCAATATCAGGTGCAATTGCACCGCCCCATAAACGCTGATTTCCAAAAGAAAAGGTTTGGTCAAGGCGTGATATATGCAGGTGGGATTTAATCGCAGCCTTAAAAGAGAAATACTCTGTTTCAAAGCCTTTGCTCCCATTTTGGGCAGCTTGTGTCTCAAGAAATGTTTCTAACGGACGTTTAGTTTGACCTTCAATGACCCTGGTTGGTTGCCTATTCACGTCCACAAGATTGACATGGCCATCCTCGAAACCTCTGATGAGCTCAGCTAATGTATCCCAGAGTGCCTCCTCTGACATATCCTGGGAGATGAGAGGACGAGTCAGAGCATAGGCACTATCCCAATCGATGCCCCGCTCCTGAAAGAAGGCATAATTTTCATTAAAGTAAGCCCAAAAGCTTTCAAAGTTCACAATAGAACTGAACGAAGGAGCCCTATTCTGCAGCAGACAAACCTCCGGCAATACATCAATAGAATACGCGTTATAGCGTGTAATCCCTGATGTAAGGGTGATTAGCTTTTCAGATGTGTCCTTTTCAAACTGATAAGGTAAGGTTTCGATTAAACCAGATTGTATCTGTGCACAGCTTTTGGATGTCTTGGAATATAAATTCCAAACACCTGTCTCGACTTCTAAGATATAATTATAACCATTGATTTCCCATATGCCGCTTGTGGCTGGTGCCGCACAAACATATGGTGAAACTATCACACCAAAGATTATGCTCATTAATTGGCGAAATATTAAACTCTTCATCCTTGCCGAGCCTTTTCAGAATATTGTCTCTCCTTTCTCAGACGGACGGCAGCAGCAAAATACCTAACATCAAATCGAACCTGTCGTGCCACTGTTACTTAAGTAATTTGACTCTGAAGAGCGTCATGACTTCCAGCCAATGAGTTAAATTGAAGGGAGTGGTTCGTGAAAAGCCTTTTGTTAAGCACTTTTGTGACGGTAAGTTTTTCAGCATCAGCATATGCGTTAGACAGCTTATCACAGGACGATTTATCGGATGCTGTACTAACCGACTATGAAACGCATCTACTTCCTCTTTTCCAGCATTTTCATCAAAACCCTGAGCTAAGTCATCAAGAGTTCAAAACCGCCACCAGATTAGCGAATGAACTTTCCGATGCAGGATATCATGTTACCCGCAACGTTGGTGGGACCGGAGTAGTCGCTACGCTGAAAAATGGCGAGGGGCCCCTGGTTATGATGCGCGCTGATATGGACGCGTTGCCAATCAAAGAACAAACAGGCTTGCCCTACGCGTCAAATATTACCCAGGTCAACAATCTAACAGGTGAAACAGTGCCTGTTATGCATGCCTGTGGGCATGATGTTCATGTCACTAATTTAGTTGGAACAGCGCGACAAATGGCGAGGCTCAGGAAACACTGGTCTGGAACCTTGATGCTCATTGGTCAGCCAGCTGAAGAAACAGATAGTGGCGCGCGAGGCATGATGCAAGACAATCTGTGGCAGCGTTTTGGCCGGCCTGATTACGCTCTTGCTATGCATGTTTTATCTGACAACAAAGCCGGCACTATTGATGTAATTGATGGTGCGCCTGGGGCAGGGTCGGATAGCGTTGAAATCACGGTTTACGGGGTTGGTACCCACGGTGCTGAACCACATATGGGAAAAGACCCTATAGTACTTGCTAGCCAAATTGTGCTGGCTCTCCAGACCCTGGTGTCGCGGGAGTTAGCGCCGCGTGAGCCCGGGGTGATAACAGTAGGCGCCTTCAATGCAGGAGCAAAGAACAATATCATTCCAGAAGCTGCTCATCTGAAGTTGACGGTGCGTAATACCAATCTGGAAACACGCCAGAAGTTACTGGATGGCATTAAGCGTATAACCATAAATATGGCACGTGCAGCGGGTATGCCTGATGACAAGTTACCGGATATTGTTTTCTCTCGTGAGATGACACCCCCCATGGTTAACAATAGTGGCCTTGCACAGCGTTTAAAAAAAGTATGGCAAACCAAACTTGGGCAAGAAGTGGTTACCAGTATCAAACCACAAGGTATGGGGGCCGAAGACTTTCCTTATTTTACGACTGAACCGTATATTCCAAGTGTCTATTTTATGGTGGGCGGAACACCTCAAGAGTTTTTTGACGGTAAACGTGCCATA
>JBFOLV010000192.1:0-2134 GCA_040830325.1 Kordiimonas sp.
ATAGAAACCGCCAAGAAAACCAGAGGTGCAACGATAACCGGCACAAATAATTTTACCGCAACTTCTTGCCAGTCAGCCACAGGCATAGACTTCCAAAACAAGATCGACTTGTCACGGCGCTCTTCGTAAAGCGCACCGAGTAATGAGAAAAACACTACGAATGGGAAAGCCATCCAAGCAAGTGCACTCATACCCCAGTACCCAACCGCTATCGCAGCTGGCGCGTTTTCAGGTTCCTTTTCATGGAGTTTTTCAACGGCATCACGAAGGTTTTCAATACCTTCATGTTGCATACCATGGAACTCAATCATGTTACCAAAGCCAAGAGCTGACAACACAAGTAGGACAACTGTAATACCGGCCAATATAGCAGGCACCCTTAGGTAACCATTCTTACCATCCAATAACTCGCGTTTAACGAGGGCTTTTAAGATATTCATTGCCCTTCTCCTGTCATGGTCGCCACGAATATATCAGCAAGGCCAAGGCGGCGTGTTTCGCCCAATTTGGCAAGAGTTTCGCGGTCTACATTTTTATACACACATGTTGATTTACCGAACGTAGACCCATTGGTAATGGGATTAAGAGCTAATGCCTCATCCTCCTTGCCAGGTTCTACCATCACTTCGATAAACTGCTGTGTTAGGCTATCCATGTCGTTCTCAAGCACGATGTTGCCGTCCTTGATAAATACAACATCCGTTAGAATGTGCTCAATCTCTTCAACCTGGTGCGTTGTAATGATAACCGTACGGTCTTCATCAAAATATTCTTCCAATAAACTTTGATAGAATTGTTTACGGAAAATAACATCAAGACCAAGCGTTGGTTCATCCAGCACAAGTAATTTTGCTTCAATAGACATAACCACTGCAAGATGAACCTGAACAGTCATACCTTTTGAAAGCGCTCGTACCTTTCGGTCTAGTGGAACCTGAGTACGGTTCAAGAAGTCCATGGCCTTCGCACGGTCGAATTTTGGATGAACAGCTTCTACATAATCCAATACTTCAGAAACCTTCATCCATTTAGGAAGTGTCGCTACATCAGCAATAAAGCACACATCCTTCATAAGCGCATCACGCTCAGTGGCTGGATCACGGCCCATCACCTTTAGGTCACCTTCATAAGAGGAGAGACCAAGCACCGCGTTGAGCAAAGTAGTTTTACCGGCGCCATTTGCACCAATTACACCAACAATTCTGCCAAGAGGCACATTGAAGCTAACATTTTTTAAAGCTTGAAAATCGCCGAAACTTTTAGAGAGACCACGAGATTCTACAACATACTCTGTCATATCTCTGCTCCCTAGTTTGACAAGCCGCGTTTCAGCAGCTCATCCGCATCAAAACCAAGCCGCCTGATAGTTTCAAGCACCCGCGGCCACTCTTCATCCAGAAAACGAGCCCGCTCAGCTTCAACAAGCTTGCTGCGTGCCCCTTCGATCACGAACATACCAAGTCCGCGCTTCTTTTCTACTAATCCATCCATCACCAGTTCCTGATAAGCTTTTGAGGCAGTTAGCGGATTAATCTGTAAATCCACTGCGATATTTCTAACAGATGGAAGGGCTTCGCCTTCAGCAAGGGCGCCTTCCATAATCGCGGTTACCACTTTATCTCTCAGTTGCCGGTAGATAGGCTGATCGTCGGTCCAATCCGGCGTCATAGATCCTCCCCTCCCTTAAGCAGTGATTGCAAATAGGGTGTTATAGGCATTTTTATAGTTGCCAGAACTTTCTCGCTCACCAAGGCGCAAAAAACGACCTCGCTGGTTCAAAGCATATGTAAGTAGGCGGGTAATCATAGTCTGTACTCCTCGTCGTCGTATTATGTGCCTCTTAGTGGGCGTTTTCAGCTTGGTGCCTTTTGGCTTTCTCAATCTGAATAGTACTGTCGTGTTTTCATTTTTGTATCCGGGGGGCCAGTTTTCTGGCTCCCCCAAACAATTTTGGCCTTTTCGGCTCTTTTGCTGTCGTAACGAGGCTCTTATGAGCTCTTGTTCTCACCGCTGTCATTTCTCGGGCCAGTATTTTTACCGTATCCCGCACCAACACATCCTCGCTGTTACCTTTTCAAATCTAACGTCTGCTTAGGCGTGTTATCGTGTCGGTGTATTAGTTATGTAGTACACC
>JBFOLV010000193.1:0-4543 GCA_040830325.1 Kordiimonas sp.
CATAACTAGCGTGCGAGTAGCAGCCTGCTATTCCCATACCACGGCCAGTTGGCATACTTCTTCCCCATCCAGCTTTTTCAGCCGCAAGCCTAAAACAAGCAGCCATTCGGTTCATATCCATAGGGTGATTGGTGTCTTTGCCTTCAGGAATTTTCTTCCCCGGTTCCAGGATGGACAGTTGAAACTCAAGAGGGTCAATACCAAGTTCATGAGCAAACTCGTCAAAGAAACTCATTTGCGCAAAACAAGTGTTCACGCTACCGGGGGCGCGCCATGCCCCGCGAGGCACAGGGCTAGGATAGAACTTATGTTCCATTCTATGATTTTCAAACATACCCAGTTCAGAGTGCCAGCCCATAAGATCTTCATAAGGCCATGCAACTGGTGGTAATTTATGTGACCAGATACTCGGATACCCCGAGGCCTGCTTTTGATGAAAAGCTACAAGCTTATTCTCACTATCAACACCACCTGACATACGGTAATTATTTGCATTTCTATAATTGTCTTGCGTTAACTCATCTTCCCGAGACCATGTCACCTTCACAGGCAGCCTCATGATCTGCGATAGAACGATAGCTTCGGCAGGGTAATCTTTATTATACCTGCGGCCAAACGATCCACCGGACCGCGCCACATCCACTTGAATTTGTTCTTCCTTTAATCCGGTTAATGTAGCGGCGGCTTCCTGAATAAGGAATGGTGCCTGTGTCGGCGCAATAACATGAACTGAGTTTTCCTGAACATTTGCGATAGCACTATGAGGCTCCATCAAGGCGTGCGCCACATGCGCCATCTGGTACTTTGCTGAGAATGTTTTTTGCGCCGAAGACATCGCGTTATCAACATTACCTTCATCACGCACATCACCATAGTAATCTATAACTTCAAAGCCATCATCTTCATCAAGCGCTTCAACTGAACGTTTTTCCATTTCAGCTGACGAATAACCTGCAAACGGGCCTTTGTCCCATTCGATTTCAAGCAGTGCTTTTGCTTTTTTAGCTGCCCACAGTGTTTCTGCAACCACAGCTACACCACCATTTAAATGCCATTCATAGCCATCATCCGGAAACCTTGGTTCCATTTCTATTACACGGACAACCCCTTTGACTGCACGCGCTGCATCTGCTTTGTAAGATTTAACCCGTCCGCCGAAGTGAGGGCATCTCTCGATGGAGGCGTGCAACATACCCTCCATGACTTGATCAATGCCGAAAATAGGTTTCCCGGTAACAATATCCAAACCAACTTTAATTTTCTGTGGTTTGCCAAGAATTTTCATATCGTTCCGAGAACGAAACTTAAAGTCACCATCAGGTATTCTTTGCTCAGCAACATTTGAAAGCAGCTCTGAAAAAGCAATTCTTTTGCCTGACATCTGATCCACAACATGGCTGTCTATTGTGTCTAAATTAGTTTTAGAAACGCCCCATTTCTCCGCTGCCGCAGAGATAAACATTGCCCGTCCCTTTGCTCCAACCGTGCGTAGCGCCTTCCATGAATATCTTGTACTTCCACTGCCTCCAGAGCTTTGAGGATGGTAGGTATGGGCCATTCGGCCATCATCTCTACGGTGTCGCTTAAGCGCTAGATTTTCAACTCTCACCATAGACCAGTCCAAACCCAACTCTTCTGCAACCAGCATGGGCATACCTGTTGAAGTGCCCTGCCCCATATCAGGATGAGGGTTGAATATGGTCGCTGAGTTGTCGACATGGATTTTAACAAGCGGTACGTGCATATCGTCGGCGGCCAAGCCATTATCATTCTGTGCGAACGCTGCTTTAGGCAAGGTAAAACTAAGACCACCGGCTGCGAACATCATTTTCAGTGTCGTACGGCGGTTCATTTCTATGGAAACCATGTTTCTTCTCCCTGCGTTTGGCGCACGCATGTGCACAAGCTAAACAATAGGATAAAAAACTCTGGTCAAATGTCAGTACCGCTTACCGCAGAAACGCAGCGCCCTACCTCAAAACATATTCTGATTAGCGTTACTTCTTCTCTGTAACGCCAGGTCCATGCATCAACCAATGAGGGTTGTTAGGTATCCGATTGGCAGGATTATAGAAAATATCATCCCCACGCTGATAAGCTGCTTCGTAGCGTTTTGCTTCTTCTTCCCAACGTTTTTTATTGGTTACCCGGTATCCAGAAGCTGCACCAATTGCACCGAGCACTATTGCCCCGGGAGCACCTGCTATTTCTTCACCGATAACAGCACCTGCTACACCGCCTAGTACTGAGTTTAAGCCCTTCTGACCATCAACATTTTCGTAGCGTTTACGGTAATCAAGCGAAGGCAGAAACGCATCACAGGCATTTCCTTCACACCGCCAGTCAGGCTCCAACTCTTCTAGAGGTACATCAGCTGTAATAATGCTCGGCCTCTTGAAGTCTCTTACATCAAAGGCTAGTACAGGCTGATCTTCTTCATGGACTGATGCAAGCAAGCGTGGTTTGGATTTAGAAGGAGCCGACTTCGGTGCAAGTTCATCAATCTCAGAGATTTCTGTCGGGTCTGCACTTTCTTGCGCAGACACCACTTGGTTCATTGCAGGCACCAGCAATGCTGCAACCATCAAGTTTGAGATCAATCCCTTAGCCACCATAGTGTTTCTCCTTGCTCAACAACTTCCCATTCCCTCGTGGCAAAATTAGGGCACAAAAAAGCCCACCAAAAGGCGGGCTTTTCTTAACTGCTTAACAGAATTCTCTAACCATCGAGTTTTGGTTTCAAAAGCTGGTTAACAACACCAGGGTTTGCCTTACCGCCAGTTTCCTTCATTACCTGTCCAACAAAGAAACCCATCAGCTTCGTTTTGCCTGCACGGTATTGCTCCACCTGTCCTTGGTTTGCAGCGATAACAGCATCAATGATCTTTTCGATTTCGCCAGTATCAGAAACCTGTTTCAGGCCTTTCTCTTCCACAATTGCTTCGGCGTCTTTGCCTGTCTCAAACATAATTTCGAAGACATCCTTAGCGATACGGCCAGAAATTGTACCATCTTCGATAAGAGCAAGTAGATCTGCACCTTGCTTGGCTGTTACAGGGCTTTCATCAATTGTTTTGTTGGCTTTGTTGAGTGCGCCAAACAAATCGCCAGTTACCCAATTTGAAGCCTTACCTGCAATAGCAGCATCATCTTTGCCTGTAGCTTTTACCAGCGCCTCAAGAAGACTTTCAAAGAAAGCCGACTGTTCTTGCTCAGCCACAAGTACGCCTGCGTTATATGCATTCAAACCAAGCTCTTCCATGAAACGTGCTTTTTTAACGTCTGGAAGCTCTGGCAATGAAGCGCGCGCGGCTTCAATAAAGGCATCATCAAATTCAAGAGGTAACAAATCTGGATCAGGGAAATAACGATAGTCCATCGCATCTTCCTTTGAACGCATAGACCGTGTTTCCCCCTTAACTGGGTCAAAGAGGCGCGTTTCCTGATCAATCTCGCCGCCGTCTTCAATGATGTCAACTTGGCGCTGGGCTTCCGCTTCAATTGCTTGGCGTACAAAACGAATGGAGTTGAGGTTTTTAAGCTCAGTTCGTGTACCAAGAGGATCGCCCGGCTTGCGAACAGATACGTTAACGTCTGCACGCATGCTACCCTGTTCCATATTACCGTCACATGAGCCGATATAACGCACAATGCTGCGGATCTTGGTTACATAAGCTGCAGCTTCTTCGGGGCTACGCATATCAGGGTCTGATACGATTTCCATCAAAGCAACGCCCGTACGATTCAGATCCACATAGGTAAACTGCGGATGCTGATCATGCATTGACTTACCGGCATCTTGTTCAAGGTGAATACGCTCCACACCAACATCTTTAGTGCGGCCGCCCTCAAGGTCTAAATGCACAACACCGTTGCCAACAATTGGTAACTTAAACTGTGAAATCTGATACCCCTGCGGCAGGTCAGCGTAAAAATAGTTCTTACGGTCAAATACAGAGTATTTGTTAATTTCTGCACCAATGGCGAGGCCCGTGCGCACGGCTTGGCGCACACATTCTTCATTAATTGTAGGCAACATCCCCGGCATAGCTGCGTCAACAAGACTTACCTGTGCGTTTGGTTCCGCACCAAACTCTGTTGAAGCACCAGAAAACAGCTTGGCGTTAGATGTTACTTGCGCGTGAATCTCGAGGCCGATAACGACTTCCCAATCACCTGTAGCGCCTTGAATTCTATATGATGACATAGCGCTTACCTCCACCAAACGTTAGGTTCTGCCGTGAAGCCAACAGCTTCCTCAAGCACACCTGAAACTTTAAATACGGTTTCTTCATCCCAAGGTTTACCAAGAATTTGCAAACCAAGTGGGAGGCCATTGCTATCCAAACCGGCAGGTACACTTGAACCCGGCAAGCCAGCAAGAGAAGCAGGTACGGTGAACACGTCATTTAAATACATCGCAAGAGGATCATCAGCCTTCTCACCAAACGCAAAATCAGCAGATGGTGCAGTAGGTGTAAGAATGTCATCAACTTCAGCCAAAAAAGCTTTTAAGTCATTAGCAATAAGCTGGCGAACACGC
>JBFOLV010000194.1:0-4977 GCA_040830325.1 Kordiimonas sp.
CCTAACGGTGAAGTTTGGTTGAAGCGCGGCCTCACGGCGCTTGAAGAGGCGAGTAAAACGTTCATTCTACCTGACGGCGGTCCCGCCAGCAGAAATCCGTCAGACGCAATTCGCGCAATGCAGTTGCTTATTATTGTACGCAACGCATGCGTAGACACAAACAGCGATCTGCCGCCTTGGGTCCAAATCACCCTAGACAGGATTGCGCCTTATATTAGAGCTGTAAGGCATGAAGACGGAAGCCTTGTACAATTTGGTGGTGCATCCGCAGACGGTGGTCACGGTGTTGAGGCAATTCTTGCTGCAAGCGATGCTAAGGGTAAAGCCACAGAGAATAGTGCCCACGCAGGTATACAGCGGATCCAACTAGCAAATAGCTGCCTGATTGTAGATACCGGTACACCACCCGCTTTTCTTTTGTCAGCCGAAGCTCATGCCAGCACAGGTGCTTTTGAATTTTCTTCGTCGACTGACAAAATAATTGTCAATGTAGGCACTGCTAGCAAGCGCGGCAAAATACCCCAACTCGCAGAGCTGTCCCGCACCACTGCTGCACATTCGACGCTCGTAATATCTAACAGAAACAGCACGCGCATTCTGGAAGATGGACGTCTGGGCACTGGTGTCACAGAGACACTCACTATTCGGGAAGGTCTAGAAGACGGCAGCCGCATCAAATTGATGCATGACGGCTACACCAAACGATTCGGTGTTAAACATGAGCGCAGCCTTAGCCTAACGGATGGTGGCGCTAAACTGATTGGCGAAGATAAGCTATTTGGGCCTAAGCTAAAAAAGCTACAAGGTTCAGAGGTTATCATTCGGTTTCACCTACATCCAAATATTGAAGCACGGGTTGCACCTGATGGCCGCATAACCCTTGAAACGCGTGCAGGGAAGCTCTGGATATTCGACACAGAAGACGGCAAAGCAGAGGTAGAAGAAAGCCTCTATGTGGGACATCCACTTCGGCCCGAACCATCTAAACAAATTGCAGTTACAGTACCAGTTGAACCAAACAAAACACCCATCTGCAAATGGGTGTTGAGTGAAATGGATAGCGCATAAGCGATCCTAGCTAAAAATACTAAGGCATTAGAAACATGAGCACAGTAAAAATCAAACGCGCCCTTTTGTCCGTTTCCGACAAGTCTGGCCTTGTCGAGCTTGGCCAAGCCCTTGTGGACACAGGCGTGGAACTTCTTTCCACAGGTGGTTCTGCAAAAACACTGCGGGACGCGGGACTACCTGTAAAAGAAGTAGCTGATCATACAGGGTTCCCTGAAATGATGGACGGCAGGGTAAAAACGCTACACCCTAAAATCCATGGCGGTTTTCTCGCTCTACGTGACAACGAAACGCATGTGGCAGCGATGAATGAGCATGATATTGGTGCCATCGATCTTGTAGCTGTAAATTTATATCCCTTTGAAGCCACTGTCGCGTCTGGTGCTGATTTTGATACTTGTATCGAAAACATTGATATCGGCGGACCTGCTATGGTGCGCTCCGCCGCAAAAAACCACAAATTCGTGGCTATTTTGACCGACCCGCTTGATTACGCTGGGGTCATTGCAGAGATCAAAGAAACAGGCGGCACATCCCACGCCACACGTAAGCGCCTATCTGCAAAAGCATATAGCCGTACGGCTGCATATGACGCAGCTATTTCGGCTTGGTTTGCCGCACAAAACGGCGAAACATTTGCCGAGCGCGCCTCTTTTGCTGGCACAAAAGTGCAAGAATGCCGCTACGGAGAGAACCCACACCAAGTTGCCGCTTTCTATGCAAACGCAGAAGTACGCCCAGGTATTGCTACAGCGCAGCAACACCAAGGAAAAGAGCTTTCCTACAACAACCTCAATGATACGGATGCCGCGTTTGAGCTTGTTAGCGAATTTGATCCATCTACGCCAACTGTCGCGATCATTAAGCACGCAAACCCTTGTGGTGTAGCAACAGGCAGCACCCTCAAAGAAGCTTATGAAAAAGCCCTTAAGTGTGACCCGGTTTCTGCTTTTGGTGGCATCGTAGCGCTCAACGGCACACTTGATGCTGCAACAGCTGAAGAAATTGTGAAAGTCTTCACAGAAGTGATTATCGCGCCCGATGTTACAGAAGAGGCAAAAGCAATCATCGCTGCGAAGAAAAACCTGCGCCTTCTATCAACAGGCGGCCTGGCGGACCCAACCCAAGCGGCAAAAATGGTAAAATCTGTTGCTGGCGGCTATCTTGTACAAAACCGTGACACAGGCCGTATTACCAGAGACGATTTGAAGGTGGTCACAAAACGCGCGCCTTCTGAGCAAGAGCTTAACGACATGCTCTTTGCTTTTCAGGTTGGTAAGCACGTTAAATCAAACGCAATTGTTTACGTGCGGGATGGCATGACTGTGGGCATTGGAGCAGGTCAAATGAACCGCCGTGACAGTAGCCGTATTGCTGCAATTCGCGCTGGTGAAGCTGCGGAAATGGCTGGTGACACTGAAAGTCTCGCAAAAGGCTCAGTTGTGGCATCCGACGCTTTCTTCCCATTTGCAGACGGTTTGCTTGCAGCAGCAGAAGCTGGGGCCACAGCCGTGATCCAACCGGGTGGCAGCATGCGTGACCAAGATGTTATCGATGCTGCTGATGAAGCAGGCCTCGCCATGGTCTTCACCGGTATGCGTCACTTCAAACACTAAGCCGCACGTGGGCTGCAATCTAAATATAAGAAATGCAAATGAAGGGGATCTCCCCTTCATTCTCGCGTGTGAAGCCAACCCCGAAAATACCTATGTACATAGCTGGGATAAAAACACACACGCTCGTAATTTGATTACTCCAGCCTTCCACTATCTTATTGCTGAAAATGAGCAATCAGCCCCAGTTGCCTATGCAATTCTAAGGGATGACGGCACCGATAAAACAGAGTGGCGGCGCATTATCGTTGCACAGCCTGGGAACGGCGTTGGCAAAGCCTTTATGCAAGGCGTTATTTCCATGTTTTTTGAAAATAAGACAAAAGCTATATGGCTTGACGTCTACGAAGAGAACAAACGGGCGCGCCACGTTTACAAATCACTGGGGTTTACGGAAACAAGCATTCAGCCTCTCCCCGAAAACCCTGAGAAAAATCTGGTTTTTATGGAACTAAAGCGTTCCGTATAGTTGCGACAAAGTCGGTTAACGCACTTTCATCATACTCTTTGTTGGCAACAACACCCCAAATTGGGCCCGGCCAAGCCGGGTCATCCTTAAAACGTGCTACCACATGAATGTGAAGTTGCGGCACCATATTGCCGAGTGCCGCTATATTCATTTTGTCTGCACCCGTGAGTGCTTCTAGCTTTTCTGCAACAAACGAAATTTCTTTCATAAGGACAATTTGGTCTTCTTCAGTAAGCTTATGCACTTCCCTTACATCTACCCGCTGAGGCACTAAAATTAACCACGGATAATTTGCGTCCGTTATTAAACGCACTTCGCATAATTCAAGCTTTTTAATTGCAATCGAATCTTTAGCCAACTGTGCATGTAACTCAAAATACCCCATAACTACGCCTTCATAAATTCTACAAAAATAGCAAATATCAGTGATATTATCTTTTTCTGTCCAAGTATTCAGCTCTTCGGGCACAAATACTTTTAATTAACGAAACCGTCACATAGAAAAACGCCAATTTCCGGCCTAATTCTAATTGTGAGGGTAAAAGAATGCTTGATACTAACCGCCTCAAAGATGCAGAGCGCATTATACGCATTTTCTTGATCATGTTGCTTAGCATGTCTGGGGTATACAAATTCATGATTGGTTTCGATCATTTTGTGAATTGGTATGAACCTAAATTTACCCCCAATGCATATCAGTTGCCTATGTGGTCCATTAAAATGTATTTATACACCCACCCAGTTATCGAATTAGTTTTAGCGACTGGTTTAATTTTCTCCCGCACAAGAAATATCACCCTATACGCTTATTTCTCGATGATTATAGTTTTAATGCTAGGTCACTTCGCAATTGACGAATTTCATGAAGTAAATGGGCTGTTTGACTATATGTTCGGTGGGCTATTGATCTTTATATTACCACATCACCCAACGTTGTGGTGGCGTGAATCTCCAGAGTAAGCCTCGTGCTATTGTGCCGGGTTTGTATCTTTCAGCCCGGCCGCGCCTTTGATTAAGACTCGAAAAAACTCTACTTGGGTCGCCAACGCTCTAATATCAATACTTTCATTCGTACCATGAATACGTTTCAGATCATCTGGCAGAAACACAAATGGCATAAAGCGGTACACGTCATCAGCAACATCATAATAATGCCGCCCGTCAGTACCTTGCACTGTTAATGTCGGTGCCGTTGGTATTGGGCCAAAAACCTCTTGAATAGCTGCAGCAATTGCCTTGTATCCTTCACCATCAGAGGAAGACATTCGCGTCGCTTCACGCCCCCCTAGCTGGGTAACTGTGATACGCTGATCATCAATGATAGCTTCAGCTCTTTCTTTCACGCTCTGCACCGTATCTCGTGGGTGAATACGGTAATTTACTATCGCTTCGCCATATTGCGGTAAGATATTCGTTTTGGTTCCGGCCTTCATCATCGTAAAGGCTGTTGTTGTGTGCATAAATGCGGCTGTGGTCGGATTTTTCGCAAGCTGATCCGCCAGTGCCGGTCGTGTTGACCACATGTTGGCAATCGCCATCCGGTTTGCAAAACCCATTTCAGGTGCCACTGCCAACAGAAATTTTTCCAGATGTTCATCAAGTACTTGCGGGTATGGATTTTCCATCACGAGATGCCCAGCCTTCGCTGCCAAGCTAGCCGCTGTATAGGGCTTCGGTGCGCTAGAATGTCCTCCTTCATCTTCCGCGGAAAACCTAAGAGAAACTGACCCTTTTTCCCCGAGAGAGATAAGCGCTACTGGCGACTGAACCCCCGGAATAATGCCTTGCGCCATCGCAGAACCTTCATCCATCGCCCAAGCAAGCTGA
>JBFOLV010000195.1:0-2564 GCA_040830325.1 Kordiimonas sp.
CCAACCTTCTCAGCTACAGACATCCGGCTCATCAACGTCGAAAATCGCTGCTCTATATGCGCATCGAGTCCTACCGGCGCTGTCAACTTCGGCCAAATCTCAGGATTGACTTCAAAACTACCCACAGCCTCGTTTACTTCGCCCTCTGAGCTTAAATCAGCCTCATCTGACACCACACAACCCGTCAAAAAAGCAGCCCCTACAAAACCAACAACATATTTGCGCGCATACGAAACCATCATCTACTTCCTCCAAACCTGAACTGCAGGTTCTCCTCAATCTTCGCAGTCAAAATCTAGATTCTGATAGCGCTTTCAGACGGGAAGCTATCTATTTCTGGTAGCGCTGTCAATATTGTTATTTAAACCGAAAATACGCCCCCTGAAACTCGTAGCTTGCCGCGTTTCAGATATGAAAATTCTTGAAACACCTTAAGAAACAGGAAAACAAAACCAACAATACTGCAATTAAATCAACAACTTAAAACCTAGCGCATACAACGGTCGCCAAGTAGAAACCAAGCAGCCCTTATAGACTCTGCGCAGGCACAAAAGTTACGCCACCAGAATAAAAACAATCTCATTTAGTTTATAAAAATATATCTTCTGAAATTAATCATTTTCATAGGGAAGCCCCCTTTTCTGGAAAAGTTTTCCTGTAGCTTTCTTGCTCATGGCAGCCGTGCGATTGATTGAAACTTTGACTCCATCTGCAATATGATCCATAAATGTGACCGGTCACATTTATGGATCATATTATAAATACCATCGTTAGGAAACACTTCATGTCAGACACTCGAATGGCGCCCCCACTCAAGCTGGGAGAAAAGGTTGGATACGCACTAGGAGACGTAGCCTCTAACTTCTACTGGCGGATTTTCGATGTTTTCTTACTAATTTTCTATACTGATACGTTCGGACTAGACCCAGCAACAGTCGGCACCATGATGCTTGTAACAAGGTTGATTGATGCCTTTTCCGACCCCTTGATGGGTACGCTTGCGGACCGAACCACTACTCGTTACGGCAAATTCCGCCCTTATCTTCTCTGGGGTATTATCCCCATCGTAGCTGCTGGCGTACTTACATTTACCGTCCCAGACCTTGATGACAGTGGTAAATTGATCTGGGCATACATCACCTACATCTTCATGATGCTAGCTTACACATTTATCAATGTACCTTACGGCGCCTTGCTTGGGGTTGTAACGAGCGACAGTCAGGACCGCACAGCGTTAACCAGTTTTCGTTTCATTGGTGCCTTCTCCGGCGGTACCTTTGTCGCCTATTTCACGCCTGAGCTTGTCGCATACTTCGGTGCGGGAAATGAAGCCCATGGCTGGCAGCTTACCATGATGTTTTACGGAGCCATTGCTGCGAGCCTTTTTGCCCTAACATTCTTCTCGACAAGGGAACGAGTAGCCCCCCTGCAACAAAACCCGGTTCCAGTGCTAGAAGACCTCAAAGACCTGAAAAATAACAAACCCTGGCTTGTTCTATTTAGTCTCGCCCTGATTATTATGCTTACTATTAGTCTTCGCGCCAGCACAGGCACCTTCTACATAAAATACTACGTGGGTCAGCCCGATTTAATCGGCAGTTTCACCATGACATACACCCTTGCTCTAATGGTCGGCGCCGCATTGACTCCATTTTTTGTCAAGTATGTCGATAAACGAAGATTACTACTCATTCTAATGTCCCTGGTCGCAGGTCTCTCAACCGTTTTCTATTTTATACCAAGAGACAGCGTTACAGTGATGTTTGTTCTTCAGGCAGCAATAGGCTTATGCTTGGGCCCAAAATCACCTCTTGTTTTCTCAATGTACGCTGATACTGCTGATTATTCAGAATGGCGTACTGGCCGCCGCGCCACAGCGATGATCTTTTCCGCTGCAGCATTTGCGCAGAAGCTGGGAGGGGCCTTAGCTGGTGCTACCATTGGCTGGGTTCTAGCTTCAATCGGCTACGTCGCTAACGAGCTTCAATCAGATGCTTCAGAAACTGGGATAGTTTTATTGATGACAGTCGTACCAGGGGCATTTGCGCTTTTGGCTGTACTCTGCATTCGTCTCTACTCCCTAAGCGAGAAACAAGTGCTTCAAATTAATAAAGACCTTGCTGAGCGCAAGGCCAAGGTAACAGGCAACAAACATGCTTGATCGTCAAACCTACACCACAAATCCGGAAACAGGTAAGATACACCTACACAATCCCACCCTTATGCCTGAGGCTGGTGGTTTTTTGTGGAATAAACGCATGATGATACAGGTAAATTGCCGTGGTTATGCAACTGCCCAATTCATGCAGCCTGAGCCAGCAAAGTATGCGCACGGTCCCACGCTAGAAGCTAAAACCTTCATGCAGCCTGAGCACCCTTATTTTACACATCACCCAGGTAGGTTCTTCTACTTAAGGGACAATAATACTCACGAACTCTTCTCTGTACCCTTTGCACCAGTGAATGCGCCTCTAGACACATTTGAGTTCATCGTCGGCCCTTCATCATTAGTTTGGAAAGTGGCAAAAGGCAGCATCTCTGTAGAACTCAAACTAACCTTGGCA
>JBFOLV010000196.1:0-3076 GCA_040830325.1 Kordiimonas sp.
AAGTCCTTATCTAGCGACCAGATATCACTCACTCCTTGTAGAGAAGAACACCCTGCCTGACTGTTTTAGCATTACAGCACAAACCGATGATGGTTTGATCATGGCAATGAAACATAATGAGTTTGAGTTACACGGTGTTCAGTTCCACCCTGAGAGCATTGCTTCAGAACATGGACATACGCTGCTGAAAAATTTTATGGATATATGTACTGAGGAGGCATCAGTTAATGCCTGATTTCTTCGATATCCTTTCTAAACTTTCTGAGGGAGAGCAGCTAAGCTCCTCTGAGGCACAAGCTGCTTTTGATGTGTTAATGCGCGGTGAAGCCGACCTTGCACAAATGGCAAGTTTTCTAACCGCCCTCAGGGTACGCGGAGAAACGGTTGCTGAAATTGTTGGCGGCGCAAAAGCGATGCGTGCTCGCGCTGACATGATCAAGGCACCAGCGACCGCAATTGATATTGTTGGTACTGGCGGTTCTGGTCTTGATACCTATAACATTTCAACAGCGGCATCCTTCATTGCCGCTTCTGCGGGCATTCAGGTCGCCAAACACGGCAACAGAGCAGCTTCCTCAAAATCCGGCTCCGCTGATGTTCTGGAGGCACTAGGGGCTAACCTTGATGTTAGTTTTGACCATGTACAAAATGCGTTAAATGAAACCGGCTTTACATTTCTTTTTGCGCGGGCGCATCACAAAGCCATGCGCCATGTTGCACCTGTTCGTAGCTCATTAAAGTTCAAGACAATATTCAATCTGCTAGGCCCTCTTTCAAGCCCTGCACAGGCCAAAAACCAGCTACTTGGTGTATTTGACCGAAAATGGGTGCGTCCCATTGCTGAAGTGCTGCGCGAACTAGGCAGTAACCATGTCATGGTTGTGCACGGCAGTGACGGCATGGACGAAATCACCCTAAGCGGCGCAACCTATGTAGCCGAACTTAAAAATGGTGAGATATCAGAGTATGAAATCAAGCCTGAGGATGTAGGTTTGCCCCTAACACCGCTTTCATACCTTCTTGGCGGTGATACAGCCCATAATGCTGCCGCGATCAAAGACCTTTTTGAAGGCTCAGAATCAGCATTCAGAAACATTGTTCTTTATAACGCCGGTGCTGCGCTTAAAATTGGTGGTAAAGCTGATACCCTCCCTGAAGGTGTCCAGTTGGCAGCTGATTTAATCGATACAGGCAAAGCAAAAACAGCGATGGAAAATTGGATTGCATTTACCAATAGTTTTGAGGCAGAGAAATAGATGTCGGACATCCTGAAAGAGATTTGTGACCGTAAACGCGAACATGTTGCACAGTTAAAGCGCACAATCTCACTAGAGACACAAGAAAGTCTCGCAAAAGATGCTTCTAAACCACGTGGCTTTATTGAAGCTATTAAAACAGTACGTTCTACTGGCGACTATGCCTTTATATGTGAAATTAAAAAAGCCAGCCCTTCTAAAGGGCTTATTCGGCCAGATGATTTTGATCCTGCTACTTTAGCAGCAGCTTATGAGCGCGGGGGTGCAACTTGCCTTTCCATTCTTACAGATGAGCCTTATTTTCAAGGTAAAAACAATTACTTAGAAGAAGCGCGCTCGGCAGTTTCTATACCTTGTCTTCGCAAAGACTTTATGGTTGACTCTTACCAAATAGTTGAAGCTCGCGCCCTGGGTGCAGATTGCATATTACTTATTATGGCCGCCTTAGAAGATGCGGAAGCGGCTGAAATGGAAGTCCTTGCTCATGAGCTTGGCATGGATGTTCTGATCGAAGTCCATGACAAACTAGAACTTGATCGAGCCCTAGAGTTAAAATCACCCTTAATCGGGGTCAACAATCGCAACCTGAAAACGATGGAAGTGTCTATAAACAATACACTTTCCCTGGCTCCTCAATACGCACAAGATCGTATCGCTGTAGCAGAATCTGGCCTAAGAACAGCTGAAGACCTAGCTGCCTGTGAAAAAGTAGGTGCAGGATGCTTTCTCATTGGAGAAACCTTCATGCGTCAACCAGATGTAGAGATTGCGGTCAAAAACCTACAGAAAGCAAGCTGATGTCAAAACTAACCCATATTGATGAACACGGTGCTGCACACATGGTTGACGTTGGTGATAAATCAGTTACCGAGCGAGTTGCAGTGGCTGAATCAATTGTTACTATGCAGCCAGAAACCTTAAAGCTAATCCTTTCTGACGGCCTGCCTAAAGGTGATGTTCTCGCAGCAAGTCGTTTAGCTGGCATTATGGCGGCGAAAAGAACAAGCGACCTTATCCCTCTTTGCCACCCTCTATCGATAACTAGCGTCAAGATAGAGTTAAATGCGATCAGCGACACAGAAATTCGTATCGAAGGCCGTGTAAAAGTTTCAGGGCAAACCGGCGTCGAGATGGAAGCTTTGACAGCTGTATCAGTCGCGGCACTTACTTTGTATGACATGGCCAAAGCCGTAGACAAAGCTATGGTGATCAGTGGAACACGACTTTTGTTAAAAGAAGGCGGTAAGTCTGGAGCATATAAGGTTACTGACTCATGATTTCAGTTGAAAAAGCTTTTGACGAAATTGTTGCTCAAGCTTCCCCTCTTACTACAGAGCGTCTGCCTCTTGCAAAAGCTTCTGGTAGAATACTAGCAAGTGCCATTAAAGCACGCAGGTCTCAGCCCGGATGCGATGTATCTGCAATGGATGGTTATGCTGTTCGTAGTTTAGATCTTACTGGAGAAGAGGTTTCCTTTAAACTCATTGGTGAAAGCGCAGCTGGAGCACCTTACTTGGGAAGCGTAAATGCAGGGGAAACAGTGCGTATTTTTACAGGTGCAGCAGTTCCTGAAGGCACTGATCAAATTGTTATCCAAGAAAATACAGGACCAACGGATAATGGTATCTTTACAGATGACCAAGCCGAACTCGGCAAACATATCAGGCAAGCGGGCTACGACTTTGGTCTAGGCCAGATCGTAGCAGAAGCGGGAAGTTATCTTTCACCAAAAAACCTTGGAGTAATTGCAAGTGCGGGACACGGCCATGTCATGGTTCATCGTGCGCCAACGGTTGCTATTTTGGCGACAGGAGACGAAC
>JBFOLV010000197.1:0-4266 GCA_040830325.1 Kordiimonas sp.
ACGCCCCAATCACGCAAGCGGTAATTCACCGTACGCTCCCCCCAGCCTTCCCATTCAGCGCGGTCAATAATGAGCGCCGTGACCGCATCTACATCCAAACCAGCTAGGAATTGGCTGTTATAGAGCGTACCCGGCCCTGTATAGGGTTCATCGCCAAGTTCATATGTGGCGGCATCTTCACCGGTAGGCAAAACAATCGGCAAGATAGGCAAGTCATACTTACGGGCAAAATCAAAGTCGCGCTGATCGCCGGCAGGACAAGCAAAGATCGCTCCTGTGCCGTAATCCATCAGAACAAAGTTTGCTACATATACAGGTAGTTTCCAGTTTTCATCAAACGGGTGCGCCACATGAAGGCCCGTATTGAAGCCCTTTTTCTCAGCTTTTTCGATCGCCTCTTCCGTAGTACCAGTCTGACGGCATTCTTGGATAAAGCTCTCAAGCTCCGTATTGTCTTCAGCAAGCTTCGCCGCGAGTGGATGATCAGCCGAGATAGCACAGAAACTTGCACCAAAAAGCGTATCTGGACGCGTTGTATAAACAGGAAGTTTCTCGCCAGTTTCGACAATGCTGAAATCGAACTTCAAGCCCTCTGATCGTCCGATCCAGTTTTCTTGCATCAAACGTACTTTGTCCGGCCAGCGCTCAAGGCTATCAAGGCCCTCGACAAGATCATCAGCAAAGTCGGTGATTTTCAAAAACCACTGCGAAAGCTTGCGGCGCTCAACTTCAGCACCAGAACGCCAACCCTTACCGTCAATAACCTGCTCATTTGCAAGTACAGTATTATCTACAGGGTCCCAGTTCACCCAACTTTCTTTACGGTACACGAGCCCCGCATTGAAGAAGTCGATGAAAATCTGTTGTTCCTTGCCGTAATATTCAGGGTCGCATGTTGCAACTTCCCTGTCCCAGTCAATGGCGAAGCCAATTTGCTTTAACTGATCACGCATATTGGCGATATTGTCGTATGTCCAATCAGCGGGATGAACTTTACGTTCCATCGCAGCGTTTTCCGCAGGCATACCAAAGGCGTCCCATCCCATTGGGTGTAAAACCTCATAACCCTTAGCGCGTTTATACCGTGCGACAACATCACCAAGTGTATAGTTACGCACATGGCCCATATGAATACGCCCTGATGGGTACGGGAACATCTCTAGTACGTAATATTTCGGCTTATCTGATAGATTATCTGTCTTGAAGGTTTCTGCTTCAGTCCAGGTTTTCTGCCATTTGGCTTCAGTTGCCTTAGCGTTATAGCGCGACATGGTATTTTTCTCGTGTAATCAACTAGAAACGGCCGGACAAATGCCCGGCCAATTAAATCTCATAGAGCGACAAAAGTTATACTAACTGTTTGCCTCAACCCGCATGCGGCGAGCAGCTGTTAGAATTGCTTCTTCTATTTGCAATTCTGTCGCCGCCTGAACCGGCTGGCTTTGCCACCCACCATCAGTACGCCCTTGACGAATCACAGACACTTTCAAACCATCAGAACGGAGCGCTGCAGAAAGGAAACGAACAGTTACTTTTACGCGCTCATCAGGAAGGTCAGCTGTTGAGTGCCAGCCAGTTACAATCACACCACCAGATGGTTCAACTGTGTCAAACGGCATGAAAGACAATGTTTCAAGCGTTGCTTGCCATAGGAAACCGTTAATACCAATCGCGGTTGGTCTAGGCCCAACATTCGCTTCTGTTTTGTCGCCGCCGCCAAAGCTGCTGCATGCGCCCATTACTAAACTCAGCGAAACAACCATTAGTGACCGGGTTAGTTTTTGCATTGTGACACCCTGTACATTCATTCAGATTCGTTTTCCGTGAACCAACGATCAAATCGCTCCGCTCAGAAAAACCTTTCCAGCGGGTTATAACGGTCCCCGGTGACAGTTACTAGTCAGAAATGCGCTCAAATAATGGCAAAGCGTGACCAAGAGGACACAACCACGCCCTAATTACCGTAACACCTTGCAAAATTATGCCTAATTTCCGTACGATAACAATTGTGTAACGTTGTCATGTGAGATACTAGCGCACTATGAAATTCGCGTGTTCCATATTTATTGCAGCAACACTAGCTGTGACACCATCTGCCTTAGCGCAGTCAGATGGTGATAAAACACGCTTTGAATCCTCAGGGTTCCTGCAAAGTTTGGATGCTTTCATTGCTGAGCAAATGACCAAACAACGCACAGGACAAAAAGATTTAAAACCCGGTTCCATTGAAGAACTAGAGCTGAGTCTTCGTGATAATAAAACGAGTGGAAACAGCATGTTTCGGCTTAGTGATTCGCGGAATTTGAAGAAAAGCAGCTCTGAAAACCTGTCAAGCCATCCTGATTTTTCTTCTTTGCTTGCCCCAACAGGGCAAGTACGCGGCTCGTACGGTCAAGATTTGTTTGGCGCCAATACAAGCCTCGACTTAAGCTTTGGCGGTGACAAAACTGACCCTAATGACCGTGGGTTTGAAGTATCATTGCAAAGCGCATACCGCTACTCCGTGCAAGGACTACCTGCTCTTACTGGTTTTGCTGATACTGGCGTTGCCGACAAAGAGTACAACGTTGGTGTCACACTTGGTTATGCAGGTTTTGGTGTTGATGCGTCCTTTACACGTCAGACCAGCCTTTTTGAGAATGAGCTACAGGGCTATGATGTAGGCCTTTCATACCGTTCCAACAGCTGGGCAGCGCGCTTGTCCATGAGCGGATACCGTGAGGGGGCTGATCTATACGGCATCGAAAATGACGTTCGCAGTATTGTTTCTGTAGAACTTGGGGCTAGCTACCGCTTAACACATAACCTTGGCCTTAGCGGCGGTGTACGATACTATGATTATGGTGATCAGTGGCTTCAAAATCCTGAAAAAGGTGAGAATTCTCAGATGATCTTCCTAGGCGGACGCCTGAACTTCTAACTTCTTTACATTTTACATTATCTAGGAACAAATGCTCCGATTGCTGCGACACCCATTAAGTCAAGCGGTTTAAGCTGTGCCGCATTTGATGCTCGAACTCCACCCAGGGCAGCAACAGGTACCTTCACGCCCTTTATAAGTCGCGCAAATCTATGTACGCCGAGATACGGTGCACCAGGGTGGCTTTCGGTCTCAAAAACGGGAGAGACCAGAGCAAAGTCCACACCGAGCTTTTCTGCGCGCAGCAAAGCCCGACGTGTATGACACGCCGCACTTATCAAGCCAAAGGCAGCTAAATTTGGCGGTGATCCAAGCATGTACTCTGGCAAATGCAAACCATCTGCATCAACAACACGCGCTAGTTCTGCATCCCCGGCAACCAAAAGAAACTGTTGTAACTCTCGTGTTATGCGGCGAAGGTTTTTCGCGAGGCCAACACGGTCTGCATGATCATAGTCCCGACATATAACAATACTGCCGGCTGGAAGTTGTTCACAGACCTCAAAGGGGTTTCGCACACGTTCCTCATCGGTGATAAAGATCAAATGTGGCACCTGAGCCGCCACACCAATCCGCAAAGCGGGGCTATACGATCTTTTTTCAATGAGTGGCTTGACCATACAGGCATCCTTGGCACATAGCTTCTGTATATAGACATATCATCTTAAGGACTAATTTGCATGACTGCCGACATGAAATCCACCATTGCAGCAAATCTTTCTACGATTGATGATGAGATCGGTAAGATGTGCAAACATGTGGGCAGGGAAAAAGCCAATCCTCGCTTAATTGCTGTGTCAAAAGTACAGCCAGAAGAGCGCATCATCGCGGCACTTGAAGCAGGTCACCGCATATTCGGTGAAAACCGGGTGCAAGAAGCACAAGAGCGCTGGTCAGACCTACGTACAAGCTACACAGATTTGCAACTACACCTGATTGGTAGCTTACAAACAAATAAGGCAGCTGAGGCTGTGGCTCTGTTTGATGTTATCCAATCCGTAGATCGCCCAAAACTCGCAAAGTTCCTTGCACGCGAGATGGAAACTCAAGACCGTAACTTGCCAGTTTACATTCAAGTAAACACTGGTGAAGAAGCGCAGAAAGGCGGTTGTATGGCAAAGGATTTACCAGACCTGCTTAAACTGTGCGCGGAACTAAAGCTCAATGTGCAAGGATTGATGTGCATACCGCCAGCGGACGAGGACCCATCTCTTCATTTTGCCTTTCTGAAAAAACTGGCCAAACGACACAAGCTAAATGGGCTATCCATGGGTATGAGCAGTGATTATGCGCTCGCTGCAAGTATGGGAGCGACGGACATTCGTGTTGGCACAGCGATTTTTGGA
>JBFOLV010000198.1:0-3772 GCA_040830325.1 Kordiimonas sp.
CTCATCGCCTTGCGTTGTCTTTTCGTAAGTCACCAGTAAGTTCTCTTCTGAACCATCAACTTCACGGGTAAACAACATGCAGCTTTGCTGTATGCCGTAACTTTCTTCACCTGTCTCATCTAGGCACACGGTTTCGTGAAATTGTACAGGGTCGGTAGGGCCTTCGCCATCAAACCAAACGCGCTGATAGCTTTCACCGTTGAGCATATAAGTATCTGCTTTAATGCGCTCTATCTCCTGAGCAAGTCTCGCTTTGTTTGCTGGTTCGATGCTGTCATAAACGGCGAAAACACTTATTTGCTGAACTTCTTTGTCCTCAAAGCCGTCGCCGCCCATAATCTGTAAAAGCATATGGTCGTCTGTATAGAAGCGGTGTAGCCAGACACCATCTTCAAATTGCACGGTGCCTTGCCCGGTAATCGTTAGTGAAGGAGTTGGCATCTCGAAGCGATGCTTATCCCCAAGCATGCTGATCGCCAGTGGGTCGATGGAGACGGTTCTGCCGAAACTCACGTCATGGATTATCGGCAAAGCTGGTTTTTGAGGCTCTTCTTTGTCCTTTTTGAAGAAGTCAAACAAACCCATTACGCACACCTTTCCCAGTTAACCAGTGATGCATCTACACGACTTTCACTGATATAGAATACAGCATCACCCGCTTCCAGTTTGGCAGAGGACCTGGGGTCATAGTGATGGCCGCCGTTATCTTTTCCTCGTACGGAGATCAAAGTGGCGCCGAAGTGCTCGGCCAGTTCGCTGGTGATTGCTTGGCGCTCTATTGAGCCTGCTGAGGCGGGAATTTCAAGGCTGAATGTGGCTACACCTCCTTGCGCGGAAACCAGGTCGGATATTAGCTCGCTCGACCCCGGGTCAGTCAGTTCGCGCGCCACCATTTCAACGCTTGCAGATACGATGACTTCAGCGTCGCAGTGATCGCCCAACAATGCTGCTTTTTCGGCATCCGTGAAGTAGCAAACAAGATGGGCGTCTCTGTTGAGGGAACGAACAGCCAAAACCGCGGTTAATGATAAGTCGTCATTATCAGCATAAACGACCACCCGCTCCGCTTTTTCGACTGCGGCACGCTTAAGGTCGGCAGCATTCGAGAGGCTTTCAGCCTTTACGTACCTAAGACCCGCCTTTACAGCCACATCCTTTGTACTGATCAATATAATGTTGGAAAGCGCATCGCTATCGCCTGCTGCGATTTCATCGATCATTTTGGACGTGCGCTGCGGATGATAGCCAACGATAACCGTCGCACCATCTACTTTGGAAAAGTCGCCCATGCCATTCGCCTTTTTTCTGAAATAGTCGGAAAAGCTACCAATTGCTTTACCGAGAACAATCGTAAATACGGTTAGGCCTCCGGGTAATACATAAGCCACGAAGAAAGTTCGCCCCATCTCAGTTGAGGGGCTAAGATCGCCGTACCCTACCGTCGATACGGTTGTAAAATAATAATATGGGAAAACGCCGTCTTGGATCAGCGAACTTTCGCCAGCAGCCACAAATCCGACGTAGCTTGTAACATAGTGGGCGAGTGCAACCAGCACTAAGACAGACCAGTCCAGCTCGACACACTTCAAGTAGATTCTGGAAAACAGACTCTTGAATCTAATCACTAAAAAAATGCCCCCAAATATCCTTGAATATAGACTGCTTAGCATATATATGTAGTTCGCGAAAGGGGTTCGCGAATATTTTTTGAATTTGTAATGGTCGAGTATTATCCCGCGATTTGAGACAGAGAATTATGGCCAGTAGTAAAAACGGAGCAGCACGGCGACGTCAACTGATGAAAGAGAGAAATCTTGAGAAAGTTGAAGTCTATGTACCAGCCCGCATCAAGGCTCGCCTAAAAGCGTCAGAAGCCGCAATGCAGGAAGGTGCCTCTTTCAGGTTGCTGCCCCCAGTTACTTTTTCGCGCAACATTACTAGCAGCAAGGAATTGAATTTCATGACTGATGTATCTCCGTGGACTGCAAGTTCACTTTATGAAGAGTTGCTGTCTGCCGATCTTCTGGATCAGGATAGCGTAACGTTAAAGTTGGTTGAGGGCCTCAACCCTTCAATTGAAGTAACGTATGACGACCTTGAGCGCACTGCGGTTATGGCTGTGCATGGGGAACAGATTTTGATCTCCCTCTTGGTTTGCCCAATTTCTGACGTTGCGGATGCGGCGGCCATGAACGAGAAGCTGCTTAAGGCACACAAATACTTGCCGCTTAGCACAGTAGGCATCACGACTATCAACGGTCAGGATTTTTATGAGCTATTTGGTGCTCTTTCTTCCCGCTCTTTAGTTTCAAGCGTCGCCACGGAAATCATGGCGCTCGGCGAAAATTATGAAGAAGTTGTTTCTGCCTTTGTAGAGGTTTCTGAGGCGGCCTAGTGGCCTCATTGACGACAAGATCAAGATAGGAAAAGAAAATGAGTATCTTCAAAAGACTAGTAACTGTCGTTAAGGGTCACGCGAATGATGTTGGCGAGGCCATTGCAGATGCAAACGCATTGACTGAGCTGGATCAACTGCTGCGTGAATGTGATGAGAGTCTGGAAAAAGCTAAGGCAAGCCTCACGAGCATGGCAGCGAAGCGCAATCTTCAGGACAAAAAGATCGCAGATCTGCAGGCCGACATTGAGAAATATACAGAGGGTGCCCGCAAGGCCAAGGCCGCTGAGAATATGGATTTGGCGCGTCAGGCGGTTGAGAAAGTTATTGCGTTGCAAGGCGATCTGAAGTCAGCAGAAGATCTGCGCGGCCAGTATGCTGAGGCGGAAAACAACATCCGCAGCAACATTAAGGCTCTGCAGGCAAAGAAAGAGCGCATGCGCGCTGAAGTGGACACTGTAAAAGCTACTGAGCAAATGCAAAAATCCCAAGAAATGCTTGCATCCAGCCACGCAAACGTAAACAGCAGTTTCTCTGACGCATCAAAGTCACTCGAGCGCTTAAAAGCACGGCAGGCTGAAAAAGCAGCTCGACTAAAAGCTGCGAATGAGCTCGATGACGAATTAACAGGAACGTCGCTCGACAAAGAACTTGATGCAATTGGTGGCAGCTCGAGTGCCGCTGATGACCTGCTTAACAGTCTTTAGGGCTGCTTTGAGTAATGAGGCGTATCCAGACGCAGGAACGCGCAGATTGGAAAGATAAAGCTGACAAGCTCGGCTTTATCTTCCACACCATGTACGGTGAAGCCTATTGGGACGAAACAGCTTATTACAGCTTCACATTGGACCAAATTGAAGCTGGCATTGAAGATCCGACTGCCGAGCTTTACGCCATGTGTTTGGATGTTGTAGACCGCGCCATCGCGAGTGAAGAACTGTTAACCAAACTGGCTATCCCTGAAAACATGTGGGGACTTATCGCTGACAGCTGGAAGCGACGAGCGCCTTCATTGTATGGCCGGTTTGACCTTTGTTACGATGGCAAGAATCCAGCCAAAATGTTGGAGTTCAATGCCGACACGCCGACCTCCCTATATGAAAGCGCCTATTTCCAGTGGCTGTGGCTTGAAGATAAAATACAAGACGGCAGCTTCAGCGAGGACACGGACCAGTATAATTCGATCCAGGAAAAGATTATCGATCGCTTTGAAGGCCTCTTTGAAAAAGGTAGCAATATTCATTTCGCTTCCTGCAAAGACACTGAGGAAGATCGGCAGACTGTCAAATATCTGGAAGACTGCGCCGCGCAAGCTGGCCATCATCCTCACTTTGTTTACATTGAGGACATAGGTGTTGATCGCTTTGGGCGCTTTGC
>JBFOLV010000199.1:0-7729 GCA_040830325.1 Kordiimonas sp.
AACCATAACTGCCAAAAAACAAACTAGTGCGAGTGGGTAGTGCTTTAACTTATGTAAGCGTTCCATTTCAGATCCCCCAAGAATAATCGACTGCTCCGCAGAGCTGTATCCAGGGGAATAGTAGGCAGCTAGACCATTGCTTTGAAAGAATTATTTTTTCAGGCTCCGCTAAAATACTGAAGACTGAATTTATTTTCTGTGTCAGTCCAAACGGTTTCTTGGTGAAAGCCAGCTGCTTTCGCGACAGCCTCAAACTCTTCGAGGGAGTACTTATAAGAATTTTCAGTATGGATAGTTTCGCCAAGTTCAAAATCGATTTGATGATTACCTATTTTTACTGTTTGCTCTTCCAAGCTAGCGAGATGCATTTCAATCCGCCCTTCTTCTTCGTTGTAGAAGGCTTCATGTTCAAATGTGTTCGCGTCGAAGTTAGCACCTAACTCTTTATTCATGCGCGTAAGGAGATTCATGTTGAACTTTGCGGTGACGCCAGCTTTGTCATTATAGGCAGCGTTAAGTGTGGAGATGTCTTTTTTAAGATCAACGCCAATCAATAACCCTCCATTTTTACCGACCATTTCCCTAACATTTTTGAGGAATTCCGTGGCTTCACTTGGTTCAAAGTTTCCAATGCTGGAACCTGGGAAGAAGGCAACACGGCGTACGCCTGTCGGATAAAAAGGGATGGTCATGGAAACAGTGAAATCAGAGCAAACCGCATGCACATTGAGCCAGGGGAATTCCTGAGCTAATTTTTCTGCTTCTTTTTTGAGGAATACCTTAGAGATATCCATAGGCAGATATGAGTGAGGTTTGACAGCGTCGAGCAATTCCCGAACTTTGGCACTATTGCCGCTGCCCGGTTCTACGAGCAGGCACCCTCTACCTAAATGTCGTGCGATGTCTTCTACATTGTCTCGGATAATTGAGGACTCTGTGCGTGTTGGATAATATTCTTCCGTTTTGCAGATGGCATCAAAGAGGCGGGAGCCTGTTTCATCATAAAAGAATTTGGGTGCAATCTTCTTCCTGCTAGCGAGTAAGCCATCCAATGCTTCTTGTGCGAAGTCACTTTCAGCAGGATGATTGTCTTGAAATTTCAGAGCAATAGCTGTCGTGTTCATAATTATAAATCCTCTGCTAAACGTATGCCGCTAAATTGCCAGCGAGTATGTGGAGGGAAAAAATTTCTGTAACTGGAGCGAATATGGTCACTTGGGGTTAGGCATGAGCCTCCGCGAAGCACCATCTGGCTGCTCATGAACTTGCCGTTGTATTCACCGAAAGGGCCTGAAAGACGTTGATAGCCCGGGTACTCAGTGTAGGGGCTGCTGGTCCATTCCCATACATCACCATAAAATTGATGGCTGTCGTTAGGTACGGCTGTAGGTGCTAGCATGCCACTGTTTGCTAGATTGCCGCATATTGGAAATTCTCCTGCTGCTACTTCCCATTCTGTTTCTGTCGGCAAACGTTTTCCGGCCCAACGTGCATAGGCTGCTGCTTCATAAAAGCTGACGTGACTTACAGGAGAAGAGTGATGCACCGGTTGCATACCGTGCAAGGTCATGCTGTCGTAAGTGTCACCATTTTTTTCCCAGTACAAGGGGCGCTTCCAGCGCTCTGTTTGGATGATGGCCCATGCATCAGAGAGCCATAGATCGGCCTTTTCATAGCCGCCATCGTCTATAAAGTTAATGTACTCCGCATTTGAAACGGGACGTGTCGCAATCTTAAATCCGTTTAAATAAGATTTATGACGGGGCAGTTCATTATCATAAGCAAACGCGGTGCCTGTACCTCCTGTTTCATATAAGCCCGCATCAAATGACAGCCAGTCAGCTTTAATTTCCCCAGCCAGTATTTCTGGTGCGTGAGTTTTATAAGCCGGTTTCAATGGGTTTTTGGAAAAGGCGTGTTTAATGTCAGTGAGTAGAAGTTCTTGGTGTTGCTGTTCATGGTTGATGCCAAGAATAGTGCGTTGCTCTATATCGGCTTTCTCCGGGTGTGAAGCGTCAGAAAGAAGACTTCTCATAGCAACATCAACATGTTGTCGGTAGGCATATACCTCTTTAACGGTTGGGCGAGATAACACGCCGCGCTCTGCTCGGGTGAAGAAGCGGCCCAAGCTTTCATAATAACTGTTGAATAAATGCGCGTAGGTTTCGTTGAAAGACTGATAGCCCTTCAGGTAAGGTTTCAGGATCATCGTCTCAAAACACCAGCTGGTGTGCGCTAAATGCCACTTTGGCGGACTGGTATCAGGCATAGACTGAAGGCCATAATCTTCAGTTTCCAGAGGGGCGCAGAGTGCTTCAGTTTGGTTTCGGATACGAGAAAACTGCTTTGAAACAGATTGATTTTGGGGGTGCATATTATTCACAGGTTACCTAGCGCAATTTGCTGTGATGACCCACGTGGGGTCATCTCAATTATGAGAACTCGGAACAGGAAGGTACATGTCAGCTACTGACAATAAATGACAGCTACATGATTGGGGTAGAAGGCAATATATGCCCCTATCGCAGCTGCTTCATCAAAAGGCTCGCTATAACTCCAACAAATGTCAATGTTTTCAGCGTCTTTTGTGAGAGGGGGTGGAAGTTTCCAGTAGTTAGCTGTGCCCTTAAAGGGACAGAAGCTGGATGTATCGGAGCTTACTAATTTGCTCATGTCCACGTCTTTTCGTGGGAAATACACAGCGTCCGGATAATCTGCCTCTGAGACAATGATCGCAGTTTTGGAGCTAGCAATCACTATGTTACCAACCGTCGCTTTTGCTTCGGTATTAGCCTCACCTAACACCATTTTATGTGTAGGGTATTTAATGAAGCCGGGGGCAGGGTTGGTTGTTGTCTGGTTCTGCATGAAGTCCCTCGTTTCCTGTTCGATATGGAAAAGTTAGGGACTTCGGTGGTTCATGCAAGTGGGTATAAATAAATTGTGATGGTTCAATTTTGCACCAACGTTCTCTAGGTTTACCTAAGCTTCAGTTATTATAGGTTTGTAGGAAATTGGAAAGTTCACAGATCTAGCTATGAAGCAATATTGATGAATCTCATTGTGGATACTTATCGCTCTCTCAATGTTGCAACCTGAATTTACAGTAATCTGCGGATGCAGCGTTGCTTTCAAAAAGCGACCAGTGCCATTCGGTAGTGTTTCGCCAATAGCAACAGGCATGTCTTCGTAGGATTGTACTGTGATCTTCTCTTTTGATGCCAAATGTAAATACCAAAGCATATGGCAGGCTGACAATGAAGATAGGAGTAGATCCTCTGGATTCATCAAAGTTGGGTCGCCTCCCAGAAGAGGGTCATTTGAGCAGTGAATAATTGGCTTATTGGGTGCGGCGATGTCCCAACTGCGCTCGTATCCTTTGTAAGTTTTAGTGCCTTCACCAGTATTGCCGGTCCAGATTACCTGGGTGGTATATTCGTGTTCAGTGCTCATTGTTTTTCCTTATGTATACATGTATACATTTCTAATGAATCGATATCTACCAGTATTTTAAGGCAGTGGGAAGTATATAATGGCTTCAGCAAAGTTTGTGGCAGAAGGACTTCGGGGGGACATTCTAGCGGGTCGCTTGAGGCCGGGTTCAGAATTGCAGCAAGCATCAATTGCCGAACGTTTTAAGGTAAGCCGTATTCCTGTAAGGGATGCACTAGCTTTGTTGGCGAACGAAAAGCTGGTGAAAGTGTCGCCGAACCGCGGGGCTCATGTGATACAGTTATCAAAAGAGGAACTGTGCGAGGTTTATGAACTTCGCCAGCTATTAGAATGCAATTGTATCATTGCTGCCTCGGATAAGGCGTCTGCTGAGCAAAATGACAGAATTGATTATATGTATCACCGCTCAAGCTTGGAGGCCGGCAGGGATGGGTGGTCAGACGGGGATTGGGCTTTCCATGAGGCTCTGTATGTTCCGTCAGGCAAACTGCGTCACATTGAGTTAATTAAAGAGCTTCGCCGGACGTGCCAGGTGCATGTCGCACCTTATCAAACGCTCGTTGGGTCTACTGATCGCTGGCTTGAGGATCATATGCAATTGGTTGAGCTGTATAAAGCAAGGCGACTTGATGACTTGAGTGCTTTGTTGAAGAAGCACCTGTCTGGGGCGATGGACGTCTTGTTGGGGCAAATGGACTAGCTTTAGCGAACCACTTTTATGGCTTTGTTTTCTTTGACTTCCTCCATCACGAAGTAGCTGTGGGTCTGGGTTACCTCCGGTAATTGAGAAAGTTGCTCCCCCATGAAGCGCCGAAAGGCGGCCATGTCTTCTGTTCGAATTTTGAGTAGATAATCAAAGCCGCCACCGACCATGTGGCATTCAACTACTTCGTCTAATCTAGCCATCTGTGCAGCAAAATCTGTGAAGACATCATTAGTCGTGCGGTTCAGGCTCACAGTCATGAAAGTTACAAAGCTGGACTTTAACAGTTCCGGGCAAAGCTCTGCGTGATATCCTTTTATGTAACCGTCTTTTTCAAGGCGTCTTACTCTGTCTAAGCAAGGAGTGGGGCTGAGGTTCACTCTGCGTGCAAGATCAACATTGGAAATTCGCCCGTCTTGTTGGAGGGTTTCCAGTATGTTTTGGTCAATTTTGTCTAGCTGGCGCATATCAGTATAAAATTCTGTAATTATTTATTAATTCCAGAGATAATAACGCTATTTAAGGAAGAATAGCAAGATATTCTGCTAATGTTTGTGCATAATTATATTCAATAAATTCACTGAGTAGCGAGTGCCATGTCTAAATTGAATACTCTGCGTGAAACTATCCGGTCGCGCAAACATTTGGATGAAAATACGCTGGTAGCGGAACTGTTGGAGCGCAATAAGCTCTCTGCAGCTGATACACGTGCGGTGGAAGATATGGCCGTGGGCTTCGTTGATGATACGCGAGCTATGAGCGACAAGCAGCCATTGCTGGATGCTTTTCTTCAAGAGTATGGGTTATCTAACCAAGAGGGTATCGCTCTTATGTGTCTCGCTGAGGCATTGCTGCGTGTGCCTGATGCCCAAACGCGCGATGACTTAATTGCCGATAAAATTGCACCCGGTGAATGGTACAGCCATGCAGGTCGTGCTGGGTCAATGTTTGTAAATGCCTCTACGTGGGGCCTGATGCTTACGGGCCGCGTTATTAAGTTGGACCCAGAAATTAAGCAGGGTTCAAACTGGCTTGGTAAGCTTACTCACCGTGTTGGTGAGCCTGTTATTCGTACAGCGATGGTTCAAGCAATGCGGATTATGGGCGGCGAATTTGTACTTGGTGAAACCATCAATGAAGCGGTGAAGCGCGGTAAAAAGACATTTGGCGCTGAACAAATTTATTCGTTTGATATGCTGGGTGAGGGTGCACGTACTAAAGAAGACGCTGCGCGCTACTTTGAGGCATATGCTAATGCCATCCGCACAACTGGTGCGTTGCAGGCTGGTGATAGCGTTTATGATCGTTCAGGTGTTTCGATTAAGCTTTCTGCGCTGCATCCACGCTATGAATTTGGTAACCGTGAAGCTGTGTTCGCGGAACTTGGCAGCCAGCTGTCAGAACTCGCAGAGTTGGCAGCAGACAATAACGTGAAAATGTCAATTGATGCTGAAGAGGCAGATAGGCTTGATATTTCACTCGATTTGTTTGAACAGCTTGCTCGTAATCCCAAACTGGAAAAGTGGGAAGGTTTAGGCCTTGTTATTCAGGCATACGGTAAGCGCGCAATTAATGTCATTGAATGGATTGGTGAACTAGCGACGGAAACTGATCGTCGCTTTATGGTACGCCTTGTAAAAGGCGCTTACTGGGACACTGAGATAAAGCACGCTCAGGAGCTTGGTCTTGAAGATTTCCCTGTTTATACCCGCAAAGCGTCAACAGATGTGTCTTACCTTGTCTGTGCTCAGGAACTACTGGCACGACAGGACCGTATTTTCTGTCAATTTGCAACACATAATGCGCACACGGTTGCTGCTGTGTTGCATATGGCAAAAGGTGATCATAGTCGTTTGGAGTTCCAGCGACTGCACGGCATGGGGGTGCTGGTTTACGATGTAGCGAAGAAGGCAGTTAAAGGCTTGCCGCCCGTCCGTATATACGCACCAGTTGGTGGGCACAAAGACCTACTGGCTTACCTTGTGCGCCGTCTTTTGGAAAACGGAGCGAATAGCTCGTTCGTAAACAGATTTATGGACGCAAAAGTACCTGCACGAGATGTTGTAGGATGTCCCGTTGTCTCCACTAAAGAACAAAAAATATACCGCCACCCACAAATTACCAAGCCTGCTTGGATTTTTGGGGAAGGACGCAAAAATGCAAAGGGTATGGATTTGACTGAACATAAGGATGTTGCGGCACTTGAAGCAGCGATTGCTGCAGAGAAAGCCGAATACAGAAAGGTTGGGCCGCTTGTGCCCGGCGTGAAGCCAGACGATCAGATAACTGCAAAAGTTACTAATCCGGCAGATGTGAGGGACACACTGGGTGAAATTTCCAGTGCCACAGCTGGAGATATCGAAAAGGCATTCACTGTTGGACAAGCGGCCCAGCCGACCTGGGATGCCCAGGGCGGTAAAACCCGTGCTGAAAAAATCATTGCAGCAGGCGATGTACTTGAAGCGCAAACTGAGCGGTTTATGGCTTTGCTTATTCGCGAAGCCGGTAAAACGTATGATGATGCGCTTGCAGAAGTGCGTGAGGCAGTGGATTTCTGTCGCTACTATGCAGAGCAAGCCGAGCGTGAATTCACTGACTATACGCAGCTTCCTGGACCTACGGGTGAATCCAACGCTATTGGTTTACATGGGCGTGGTGTCTTCGTTTGTATCAGTCCTTGGAATTTCCCGCTGGCTATTTTTATGGGGCAGGTTGTTGCAGCGCTTGCAGCGGGGAACGCTGTTGTAGCAAAGCCAGCTGAGCAGACACCTTTTGTTGCCTATGAAGCCGTTAAATTGCTTCATGAAGCTGGTGTGCCTGAAGATGTGCTGATGTTTGTGCCGGGTGACGGTAAGGTTGGCGCAGGCATTGTTAAGCATCCATTTGTTGCTGGTGTTGCTTTTACCGGTAGTACAGGTACAGCGCAGGCTATCAACCGCGAACTCGCGTCAAAAGACGGTGCAATTGTCCCGCTTATCGCTGAAACAGGCGGCCAGAACGTTATGTTTGTGGATAGCACTGCTCTTCTTGAACAAGTAACCGATGATGTTGTTCAGTCTGCGTTCTACAGTGCAGGGCAGCGGTGTTCAGCATTGCGGGTGTTATATATTCAAGATGAAGTCGCAGACAAAGCCATCGAGATGATTTCAGGCGCGATGAATAGCGTCCGTCTTGGTGATCCGTCCAAGATTGAAACAGATATTGGTCCGATCATCGATGAAACTGCGCGTACTGGTCTGAAAGCGCATGTTAAAAAGATGCGGGGGGATGCCAAGTTTAGCCATTCAGTGTCTCTTGGTGAAGAGTGCGAAAATGGTACTTTCTTAGCGCCTCACCTTTTTGAAATTGGTAGTATTACTGAGCTTGAAAAAGAACAGTTCGGTCCTATCCTTCATGTAGTGCGTTACAAGGCCTCTAAGCTTGAAGAAACAATTAAAGAAGCCTTCTCAAGCGGGTATGGCTTGACGCTTGGTGTGCACACTCGTATGGAAGCGCGCTGGCAGAAAATATTTGCCTCGGCACCTGTTGGAAATACTTACATTAATCGCAATATGGTTGGCGCCGTTGTGGGTA
>JBFOLV010000200.1:0-5465 GCA_040830325.1 Kordiimonas sp.
AGCGCTCGAGTTTCGTCCTAAATTGGCTGTTATTGGTAATGAAGAATATTATCAAATCCTTAAAGATGGACTTGCAGGATCGGGTGTTGAGTGTGCAGCAGGTGCTCAGGGTGTCGTAGATGCAGCTGAGATGCCAGTAGAGCTGGTGATGGCAGCGATTGTAGGTGCAGCAGGCCTTAAGCCAACAATGGCAGCTGTGCGTCAGGGGAAAACGGTCGCTTTTGCCAATAAAGAGTGTTTGGTATGCGCAGGCGACTTGATGACACAAGAAGTCATTGCGCATGGTACTACGCTTTTACCCGTTGATTCTGAGCACAATGCTATCTTCCAAGTGTTTGATGAGAAAAACCATAAGGCAGTCCGTAAAGTTACTTTGACAGCGTCAGGAGGGCCTTTCCTATGTCGAAGTCTTGATGAGCTGAAAGAAGTTACGCCTGAGCAGGCTGTTGCCCATCCAAACTGGGATATGGGAGCAAAAATCTCTGTTGATTCAGCGACAATGATGAATAAAGGCCTAGAGGTTATCGAAGCTTATCATTTGTTTCCGGTGAACAAAGAACAACTTGAGGTGATTATTCACCCGCAATCCGTTATTCATTCGATGGTCGAGTATATTGATGGAAGCACTTTAGCTCAGCTAGGGTCACCAGATATGCGTGTTCCTATTGCTTCATGTCTGGCTTGGCCTGTACGTATGGAGACACCCGCGAAACGCTTAGACTTAGCTGAAATTGGTAGTTTGGAATTTACGGCGCCAGACTATGAAAGATTTCGCTGCTTGGCACTTGCTCGAGATGTACTCAAAGATGGTGGTGCCGCGCCTGCTGTGCTAAATGCAGCGAATGAAATTGCTGTTGAGGCTTTTTTAGCTAGAAAAATAGGTTTTTTAGACATTGCTCACATAGTGGAGGAGACTCTTTCAAAATGTGACATGAAAGGGCCACATTCCCTAGCAAATGTATTCGAGATAGATGAGGAAGCGCGCCGTGTTGCGCGTACATTCATCTAGAATGTCTGAGTAAGGAACGTAAAATGGAAACAGAAGGCCCAGGCTTACTTTTTACGATTGTCGCGTTCATCGGTGGCTTCAGTGTGCTCGTTTTTATACACGAGTGGGGTCATTATGCCATGGCGCGCCTATTCAATGTGCGTGTAGAGACTTTTTCCATTGGTATGGGAAAGGAGCTTTTTGGCCGGACCGACAAGAATGGTGTTCGGTGGCGATTTAGCGCTATTCCATTGGGCGGTTATGTAAAGTTTTTTGGTGATGCGTCTGTTGCTAGTAATCCTGGGGATGTACCATCAGGATTAACCGAAGCAGAGAAGTCTGAATGCTTACATTTTAAGCCTCTATACCAACGTGCCTTGGTTGCTTTTGCAGGACCTGCTGTAAACCTTATTGCAGCAGCTCTTGTTTTTGCCTGTTTCTATTTTGTCTATGGCATTGGTGTCGCTGACCCAATAGCAAGCACTGTGCAGGAAAATAGCCCTGCCGCAGAGTCTGGGCTTATTGCTGGCGATAAGCTTCTTTCAATCAATGGAACTGACGTTGAACGGTTTTCTGATATTGGGTCGGTCGTGCGTTTATACCCTGGCGGAACTGTGCCAGTCGAGATAGAGCGGGACGGTGATATTCTGTTGTTAAACGTGACTCTTGGTATTCGCTATATGGAAGATCGGTTTGGGAACCGTTATCCATATGGGCACTTAGGAATATCCTCTCCACCGGCAGTTAGGCAACAACTTGGAGTGTTTGGTGCTCTAGGTGAAGGTACACGACAAACTGTCCAGATGGCCGACACAATGTTTACGACACTTGGACAAATGATTTTGGGGCTTCGCTCCGTAAAAGAACTCGGTGGTCCTGCGCGTATTGCCAATATGGTTGGAGAAGCTGCAAATGTTAGTTTTCTGAATTTCCTTTGGATATTGGCGTTGTTGTCATTGAACCTTGGAATTGTCAATTTGCTACCGATTCCGGTGCTAGATGGCGGGCATTTAGTGTTTTATGCCCTTGAAGCCATTAAAGGTTCACCGCTCAGTAAGAAGGCTCAAGAAGCGGGTTTTGTTGCCGGAGCGGCGTTAATGCTAATTTTTATGGTGCTTGTGACACTGAATGACTTGCAATCTATGGCGCTCTAGGCCAATTTCACGGCCAAAGTTGATAAGAGTATGCCAAATTATTTTGAGAATGGGCTGAAAAGTTGCGTTTATTTAAAGTGCGTTTGATGTTGCGCTGCCTTGTGGCGCTTGTAATCGGGGGAGCAACGTTCGTGCCGTCAGTGACGGCTCAGGAACCTGCTGTTCAGCAACTTCCTATTATTCGACAAATTAGTGTTGTCGGTAATGAGCGGGTTGAGCCCGCGACAATTGCTTCATACTTAACGGTAAGTACTGGTGATCGGTTCGATCCCACCGAATTAGACCAAAGCTTGAAGAATCTATTTTCTACAGGACTTTTTTCTGACGTGGAGTTTACAGAGCAGGCTGGAGCTCTTGTTGTCCGCGTAGTTGAGAACCCAATCATTAACCGTATTGTTTTTGAAGGTAATAAAAAACTAGACCGGGAAGACATGTTCGAGGAAGTACGTTTGCGCCCTCGCATGGTCTTTACGCGTTCTAAGGTACGCGCCGATGTGAAGCGGATGATGGAACTTTACAGACGTAAAGGTCGTTTTGCTGCTACAATTGAACCGAAGGTTGTTCAACTTGAACAAAACCGTGTTGATTTGGTTTTTGAAATTCAGGAAGGCCCCAAAACTAAGGTTAGTCGGATCAACTTCCTTGGTAACAAAATATACGGCGATGGTGACTTACGCGACGTGTTGGCGACTAAAGAGGCACGTTGGTGGAAGTTCTTTACCTCTAATGACACGTTTGATCCGGATCGCCTCGCTTACGACCAGCAAGTATTGCGTCAACACTATTTGAACGAGGGTTATGCTGATTTCCGCATCATCTCGGCGGTTTCTGAGTTAACACAAGACCGCGAAGATTTTTTCATCACTTTTTCAGTTGAAGAGGGTGAACTGTATCACTTTGGTGATATTGAGGTGGAAAGTGAAATTCGCGACGTAAATCCATCTTTGCTTCGTGCGTTCTTAAGAATGGGCAAAGGTGGTGTCTACAGTGCTGAGGCCATTGAAAACTCTATTGAGTCACTAACAAATGCGGCAGGTTTGCTTGGATATGCATTCGTTGACGTACGACCACAGATTAACCGTGACCGCGAAGCTCGGACAATTTCGATTACCTTTAAGGTACTTGATGCCCCTCGGGTTTACGTAGAGCGCATTAATATCAAAGGTAACGTCACTACATTAGACCGTGTTGTACGCCGTGAATTCCGCTTGCAAGAAGGGGATGCCTTTAATTCTGCGCTCGTTACCCGTTCAGAAAACCGTTTGAAGCGACTAAACTTCTTCCGGGAAGCTGAGATAGAACAAATTCAAGGATCGGAGCCCGATCGAATAGTACTTGATGTAGCTGTAGAGGAAACCTCCACTGGTGAACTGAACGTCGGGGCAGGTTTTTCCAGCTTGGAAAACTTCATCTTCGACTTCTCTATTCGTCAACGTAACTTCCGCGGTAAAGGGCAGGACTTACGGCTAGGATTACGCCTTTCCGGTAATCGTCAGGAAATCGACCTAGGTTTCACAGAGCCATACTTCCTTGGCCGACGTATTGCCGCTGGCTTTGATATATTTGCGCGTAAAATAGATAGCTCCAACTTTGGATCAACATTTGATACTAAATCCCTAGGTTTCTCCTTGCGGGCAGGTATGGCGATCAACGAATATTGGACATTGTCTACCCGTTACACGCTTCGGCAGGATAATGTGACAATTCCTGAAGTTATTATCACAAACTCTGGTGGTTCAGGGTTCTTTGATACATTCCTTTCAAGGCAGCGTAGTCTTTTAAGTGATGACAGTGATGCAAACGATCAGCTTGTCTTGGATGCATATGACCGGAATAACGACGGTGATGTGACAGTTGAAGACTTTGATGTGGATGGAAACGGCTCAACTAGTATTGAAGAGATGCAGTTGGCAAGCCTTGGTCAAGCAACCGTTGAATCGCTAGGTAAGCGTTTTCAGTCTATTCTAGGCTACTCGGTTGGATTTGATACTCGTAACAGCGTTATTCGTCCGACACGTGGACATAGCTTCTATTTCCATCAGGATTTTGCTGGTGTTGGTGGTGACGTGAAATATCTACGGAACCGTATTAACTTTGATAACTATTGGACACCTTGGCAAGGTTGGACCTTCCGTATCGGAGGTGAAGCAGGCTTTATCACTGGTCTCGGCGACAATATACTGTTGAATGATAAGTTCTATATTGGTGGTCCTCGTATTCGTGGCTTCAACACTTCGGGTATTGGTCCTCGTAACTTTAACGGTGGTACGAATAGTTCTCGCGGATCACTTGGTGGTACAGCTTTCTATATCGGAAGAGGGGAATTGTTCTTCCCACTTGGTGATATGGCTTTGGAAAGCGGTATTAACGCCTCAGCATTTGTTGATGTTGGTTCGCTATGGCGGGCAGAAAATGATACATTAGCGAAATGTACGTTTAGTCTTTCCGAGTATAATGCATTTGATGCAGCTCGAGCGGATGATCCAAGCTTAGCATTTGGTCATGATACCAATTGTTTAGCAGGGGATTCTATTAGTCCACGTATTGCAGTTGGTATTGGTTTCTCATGGCAGTCGCCATTTGGACCTTTCCGGATTGATTTGGCTAAGGTTCTTAAGCAACAGCTTGGTGACCGGCCACAAACCCTACAGTTTAATGTAGGTACGACATTCTAAATACTCATAGGGAAATGGGATAGAACGATGACACTTAGTAAAACTATTAAACGCACTGCTGCTGCTGTTGTTGCAGCGATGGGTTTAACCTTTGCAGCTTCTGCACAAATTTTGATTGTAGATAACGAGCGTGTTGAGCGCGAAGCAGCTTCATATAAAGACTTTAACTTGCAAACGAACGAAGTGCGTGAGCAGATTGTACAGCGCCGTCAGTTTATTGCCCGTGGTGGGCAGGTGGAGCAGCAACTTGCTGATCTTGAAAAACGCAAGTCCATTATTGGTAACGACAAGTATGAAGAAGAGAAGCGTACTCTTGAACAGACTTATGTACGTTTTCAGCAAGAACTTCAGTATCTTGAGTATACTTTTGATCAACTACGTCAAGAAGCACTTGTTCAAGTGGAGCGTGCTCGCCAGCCAGTAATTCGTCAAATTCTTAAAGATCAGCAGGCACAAGTTATTTTACCAAAACGTTTGGTTATGGGTAGTGCAGCAGGCCTTGATGTAACTACAGAGTTCATTGAGATGCTAGACGGTGAACTACCTTCAGTAACACTTACTAAGTTACCGCAAAATCAACCTGCAGCGGCAGCTACGCCTGCTTCTGATACTAGCGGCAACTAGTAGTATAAGGCTTTATATAGCATG
>JBFOLV010000201.1:0-8657 GCA_040830325.1 Kordiimonas sp.
ACAGATGCTGAGCTTAAAACGAACTGGGCCGGAGTAGCAAAAAACAATCTGATGTATGGCGGCTATCATATATTTGTGCCTGATGATGACGGGGCTGCACAGGCCAAAAACTATCTGGACAGTCTTAGGAGCGTAACACCGTCTTATGCGGGGCGCTTGAGGCCGGTTTTGGATGTGGAGAGTATTCCTGAAGACAAACTTCAAGAAGCTTTCCCCCACATGAAAATTTGGCTGCAGAGGGTAGAAGAAGCGCTCGGTTGTAAACCTATGATCTACACCAGCCCTAATAACTGGAACCGGGAATTCCCTGACGACTTCACCAACTATCCGCTTTGGTTGGCGGACTATAATGATCCCCCAACTTTACCCAAGGGCTGGAGCAAATGGACTTTTTGGCAACATACGAACAGTGGACATATATCAGGTATTGCAGTTCCTGTAGACCTAGATATATATGATGGGGACAAGATGAGAATCGTTCGCGATACTTGTCCTATACAATAGATGTTCACGTGGGGATGAACTAATGAGCTTGACACTTTTGGCCGCGCTTACTGTTGGCTTTGGATTTGCGATCTACTTTGGTTCCAGTACCAGGGATATTGATCGTCAATAATTAGAAGTATCTTCGGATTAGTCCCGGTGATAAGGGTGGCCAGTGTTTATGGACCATGCCCTATAAACTTGCTCAGCAATCATTGCACGCACCATCATGTGCGGCCATGTTAGCGTGCCGAAAGCAAGTTTTAAGTCTGCTTTGGCAAGTATGCTTTCATGCAATCCATCTGCACCACCAATTATAAAGGCGAGATGGCTGTAACCAGCCATTTGCCAATCATCAATTTTTGCAGCAAAAGCACGGGATTTTAGTGCCTTCCCATTTTCATCAAGCACAACCATAGCTGCGCCGTTTGGTACAGCAGCGAGAAGCTTTTCAGCTTCTTTTGCTTTACGTTCAGGGGCGGTTGCTGCGGGCTTCTTGATATCAATTTCAATAACTTCCTTTTTCCAAGGAAGTCGTTTCAGATATTCGTCAACAAGCGATTGCTCGGGCCCGCGCTGCATGCGGCCAACTGCTATAATGGAAATATGCAAAACAGCCTCTTCGAAGCAATTTTGCTTCGGTTCAATTGTCTTAATGCGTAGCAGACCGGCTTAGTTTACCGAATCTTCCGCTTCAAGCTCTGAGCTCCACATTTTGTCCAAGTTATAGAAGCTACGTACTTCTGGGCGGAAAATGTGAACAATAATGTCGCCAGCATCGATCAAAACCCAATCAGCCTGCTCAAGCCCTTGAACTACAATGTCCTTATGGCCAAGCGCTTTCATGCCCTTCACGACATAATCACAAAGCGCTGCAACCTGCCGCTGTGAGCGACCGTTTGCAATTACAATATGATCAGCGATGCCGGATTTACCTGCAAGGTCGATGGAAACAATATCTTCTGCCTTGTTTTCATCAAGGCAAGTTTGTGCTGTTTTTAATAGTACGTCCGACGGTACTGTCGGATGTAGGTCAGTGACGCTCGGCGTCTCCGATGAAGTGTGCAACTAGGTTTCCTTTCCATTTTTACCCGTGTACCAGTTGTCACCGTTCTGGTTACGGATATCTGTGGCAGAGCCAGGGTGACGCGGTATTGTCACGAAGGTCCATGCCGGTGTTTGGTTTCTCGTAAGTTGTTTTGGTGTAACGCTAAAGCGTGCATACTGCTGTGCCAAACCACTACGGAATCCGCTTAAAGCATACCCTGAGCGGTCGAAAACCGCAATGGGCACTGTTTCTGCAATGTTTTCCCAGTCTCGCCATTTATCGAAATCAGCAAGACTATCGGCCCCCATCAACCATACAAAATTGGTGCGGGGTAACTCGGATTTCAAGGCGCTAACCGTGTCTGCTGTGTAGCGAGTGCCAAGTTTGCGCTCAAAGCTACGTGTTTTCATGCGTGGATGTTTGTTGATAAGCTTTTGAACACTCGCATGACGTTCTTCAAAGGGGGCCATGCCGTCTTCTGATTTAAGCGGATTGCCTGGGCTTACTAAGAACCATATCTCATTAAGGTTGAGGCGCTTAAGAGCTTCTAGTGCAACATGAAGATGCCCTTCGTGTGCTGGATTGAAGCTACCACCGTATAAACCAATTGATTGGTTGCGGAGGAGAGCTGCCTCATGTCGTAAGACACCGGTATGCCACGGGGTAGGCATCCATTAGGGCCTTGTTTGGCCTGTGCCGCGCACTTGATACTTGAAGCTAGTGAGTTGCTCAAGCCCAACCGGACCACGCGCATGAATACGGCCGGTCGCAATACCGATTTCTGCGCCCATACCGAATTCTCCGCCATCAGCAAACTGCGTAGAGGCATTGTGCATAACGATTGCACTGTCCACCCGGTTTAAAAAAGTTTCTGCGGCTTCTCCATCTTCAGTGATGATGGTCTCTGTATGGCCTGAACTATGTTTGGCGATATGAGCGATTGCACCTTCAGTACCCTTTACGGAACGAGCTGAAATTACGGAGTCTAGATACTCTGTATCCCAATCTCCTTTTGAGGCGGGTTGAATGCGCTCATCTAAACCGCAAAGTGTGTTATCACCGCGTATTTCACAGCCAGATTCCAGCAATGCATCGAGGATAGGTGTGGCTTTATCTATGATCGCTGAATCGATTAGCAGGGTTTCGGCCGCACCGCAGATGCCCGTGCGGCGCATTTTGGCATTCAACGTAATTTCTGCTGCCTTGGTTAGGTCAGCATCTTTGTCGATGTAGACATGGCAAATACCTTCCAGGTGAGCAAAAACCGGCACACGACTTTCGGTTTGCACACGCTCAACTAGGGAACGTCCGCCGCGCGGTACTATAATGTCGATGACCCCTGTCATTTTGAGCATTTCACCAACTGCTGCGCGGTCACGTGTTGGCACAAGCTGAATAGCGTCAGCTGGTAGGCCTGCTGCTTGAAGGCCTTCAACTAAGCAGCCGTGGATGGCACTACTGGAATGAAAACTCTCGCTACCGCCACGCAAGATAACCGCATTGCCAGCTTTTAAGCAGAGTGCACCAGCATCGGCTGTAACATTGGGGCGGCTTTCATAGATAACACCAACAACGCCGAGTGGTACACGCACGCGGCGTATGTCTAGGCCGTTTGGGCGTTGCCAGTTAGCTATAATGTCACCCACAGGGTCTGGAAGGTTTGCTATTGCTTCAAGGCCAGAGGCAATACTCTCAATACGGTTTTCGTCCAGAAGCAGCCTGTCAATCATTGCGCCAGATAGACCTTTGTTTTGGCCAAATTCGATGTCCTTGGCATTTGCTTCAAGTAGTTTTGGTGTATTGGCGCGAAGCGTGCTCGCAGCGACAGTAAGTGCTTTGTTTTTTGCTTCAGTGGACGCCTCTGCAAGAGCAGTTGTCGCCGCTTTCGCACGGGCACCAATAGCTTGCATCAAGGCTGGGATTTGCTGTGTGTCGTCCATCACCGTATCCTCATAGCATTACAAGGTCGTCGCGGTGTACAAGTGCCGACCGACCCACGTAGCCTAATATATCAACTGCTTCACTCATGCGTTTACCTTTGATGCGTGCAGCATCTGATACGTCGTATGAAATGAGGCCTTGTCCAACGATATGGCCATCAGGCGCAACAAAAGCAACCAAATCACCCCTGTCGAAAGACCCAAGTGCATCGGTAACGCCAGCGGCTAGTAGACTAGCTCCTTTGTTGAGGGCATTAACCGCGCCAGCATCAATATGGAGCATGCCTTTGGGGGCCATCATGCCGCGAATCCAACGTTTGCGCACATCAAGGGGTGTTGTGTTCGCTGTAAAGAGTGTCGAAGCTTCGCCATTTGTTAACCGAGTTATCGGGTGATCCTGCTGGCCATTCATAATGATCATGGAGCAACCGCCAGCGAGTGCGATTTTTGCAGCTTCAATTTTTGTGACCATACCGCCTGAGCCAACACCTTGTTGTGCTGGTGGGCCTGCCATAGCTTGTATTTCAGGTGTGATTTCCTCTACGCAAGGTAATAGTGTTGCGTCACTGTTTGAGCGAGGATCGCTGTCATAAAGGCCGTCAATGTCACTCAGTAGAACGAGCGTCTCTGCGCCAACCATTTGAGCAACGCGAGCGGCTAGCCTGTCGTTGTCACCGAAACGAATTTCGCCAGTCGCGACCGTATCATTTTCATTGATGACGGGGATTGCGCCGCGTTCAAGCAGTGCTTCTACTGTGTTGCGTGCATTGAGATAGCGTGGGCGGTCTTCCATATCATCTAGCGTAAGTAATAGCTGTGCGATAAGGGCGTCATACTGGTCAAATAGAGACTGATAAGCTTGCGCTAATCGTATTTGCCCAACGGCAGCGGCTGCTTGTGCTTCTTCAAGGCGGTTTGGCCTTTTGTCAAAACCAAGCGCATCTCGGCCGAGGGCAATAGCACCAGAGGACACAATGATAATTTGTTTGCCGGCGGCTCGTAGTTCCGCAACGTTAGCTGCAACACTTTTCAGCCATTTAGCATTAAGCGCACCATCTTTGTTGACCAAAAGCGAAGAGCCAATTTTGATCACAAGGCGTTTAGCGCCTTCAAGTGCATGCTTTGATGTTTGGCCAGACATTGGGCATCCTATACTGGGGACCAGCCTCCAGATGTGGGTTCATCATACCCGTCATTGTCATCTGTTTCTGTTTGTTCAGCTTCTGCTCTGGCGGCCTTATCAGTTTGAATGATAGCCCAAAGTTCACCTAGAACGTCAGAAACACCGTCACCAGATACGCCAGACAAAGTCATGACCTGCATACCAGAAACTTCTTCAAGTGCGGCTTTCTTTTCTGCAATCTCCTCCTCTTGGAGGGCATCGCATTTGTTAAGGCCGAGGATCATCGGTTTGCCAATTAGGTCGCCACCATATTGGTTAACTTCACCCATGATTGTCTCATAAGCGTCTACAACATCTTCTTGGGTACCATCAACAAGATGGAGTAGAACACCGCAGCGCTCAACATGGCCTAGAAAGCGTGTGCCAAGCCCTACGCCTTCGCTGGCACCTTCGATTAAACCGGGGATATCTGCCATCACAAATTCATGACTTTTATAACCAACAACACCAAGTTGAGGGCGGATGGTTGTGAATGGATAGTCGGCAATCTTTGGGCGCGCGCGCGATACGGCACTCAGAAAAGTTGATTTACCAGCGTTTGGTAAGCCGAGAAGGCCTGCGTCTGCAATTAACTTAAGACGGAAAACAACCCAAAGCTCTTCGCCTTCGCCGCCAGGTGTACAGCGCCGAGGAGCTTGGTTTGTAGATGTTTTGAAATGCGTATTGCCAAGGCCGCCTTCACCGCCTTTTGCAAGAACAATACGGTCGCCTTCATTTTTCAGATCAGCAATGATGAATTCTTGATCACCGTCATAAATTTGGGTTCCTTCAGGCACCTTCAGGATCATGTCATCGCCAGAAGCACCCGTCATGTTTTTACCCATGCCGTGCTGGCCTTTGGGGGCTTTGTAGTGGCGTTTGTAGCGGTAATCTACGAGTGTATTTAGGCCTTTTACGGCTTCAACAACAATGTCACCACCCGTGCCACCGTCACCACCGTTTGGGCCACCAAATTCCACATAGGCTTCACGGCGGAAAGAAACAATGCCGTTTCCACCCGGGCCGCTTTTTACAAATATTCTTGTCTGATCTACAAATTTCATGCGCGCCTTCTATCAGATCACGTGCGAGTCTGAAACCCGCAGAAGCACTAAAGGTGCCATTTCTGGTAATTAATTTGTGTTTTTTGCCTGAATGTTACTGTTTTTCATCAACAGTTGGCGTGCGATTAGCTACTTGAAGCGATGACTGCCGGTATTTTGAGATTAGTTCAGCCAGTTTTCCACTGTTAAGTTCAGCTCTCAAACATGCGTCAAATGGTACTGCAAGCGTAGATTTCCCAGTTTTAGAAAAAGCGAGATACACAGGCAGTGTTTCTATTGGCGGGGCTATCGGGGCTAATTCACTTTGAAGGGAAAGACTTTCAATCGCCCAAATACCCATTTGTTTTTCGCCAACAAATACATCTAGTCTATTGCGGGATAAGCCAAGAGCGAGCGCTTCGTATGTGTCGCTTTTTGCACGTGTGAAAACACCATTTTTCTCTGCCTTCGCAAAGGCTTCGGATACGATAATGCTGCGTAATGTGCCGACGGTTTTGCCTTTAAGCTCTTGCATGCTGCCGCTGAAGGTTAGTTTGTCGGTTGTTCGGCCGAAGATAGTCATTTCAAAATCTAAAAGCGCTGTGATAGGGAAGTCGAACAATTTATCCCTGCCTTTGGCTTTTGCGAGTGGCATAATGGCGTCTACGTCGCCGCGCTCTGACATTTTCAAGGCTCGCGCCCAGCTCACCAAACTGTACTCTGTTTGGATGTTGCAGCGTGCGCTTGCTGCATCAATAAGGTCAATGGCGATTCCAGATGCTTCGCCGTTTTCCTGTTGTATTATGTATGGAGGCACATGTGTCGTGGCAATGGTCAGCTTTGTCGTGTCAGCGTAAGCGGACAAGCTGAATAGCGCGGCTATTATTGTTAAAGCTAAACGATACATGTGTTTTTCAATCTGCAATCTATATAACAGTAGAGTAAACGCCTTTAAATTGCAGGTCCTCTAAAAGACAAAAGGCGAACCAGAAGGTCCGCCTTTCGCTATAAATATGCGTAGTGTGCCTGATGGCTTAGTTCACTACAGAAACAAAAGCTTTGTTGCCTTTTGTTTTGCGGAACTGCACTTGGCCTTCAGTAAGGGCGAACAAAGTGTGGTCTTTGCCCATGCCTACATTCTCACCAGGGTACACTTTTGTACCACGCTGGCGAACGATGATGTTGCCAGGTACAACAGCTTCACCGCCAAATTTTTTCACACCAAGGCGACGACCAATACTGTCGCGGCCGTTGTTGGAACTACCACCTGCTTTTTTATGAGCCATTAGAGTATCTCCTAATTAAGTGGGCCGCTTATTCAGCCGTTTTCTTAGTTGTCTTTTTAGCTGCTGCTTTCTTAGCAGGAGCCTTCTTTGCTGGTGCTTTTTTAGCAGGAGCTTTTTTCTCTTCTGCTTTTGCTTCAGCTTTCTTCGGTGCTGCTTTAGTAGCTGCTTTTTTAGCAGCCGCTTTACCGATAGCAGTTACGCGAAGAACTGTAATCTCTTGGCGATGGCCTTTTTTACGACGGTAGTTGTGGCGGCGCTTCTTTTTGAAAACGACAATTTTTTTGTCTTTTTTCTGCTCAAGAACGTCAGCTGTTACTGAAGTACCTTCAACGAGCGGCTCGCCTACTTTAACGCCTTTGTCGTCGCCAACCATAAGTACTTGGTCGAGAACAACTGATTTGCCTACTTCGCCATCAAGTTTTTCAACTTTGATAACGTCACCTTCAGCAACGCGGTATTGTTTACCGCCTGTCTTTACGACTGCGAACATAAGTGTTCCTTCTCTTGTTTCGCGCCGCAGCAAACCGGGTGGGTCTTACCCTAGTACACCCCCACACTTTGGGCGGTTTCCGCTGACTATTTATTCAGTACATAACGGCAAACGGAATCGCTTCCGTCTGCTGATCGCGCGGAATATACGGATATTCGCGGGAGAGTCAATGCCTAAGAGTCAGCGTTCGCGTGGGTTTCTTGTAGGCTGTGGTGCGATAAACTGATCTAAGTAGAGCCTCAAAAGTTAGTGATTTGGGTAACAAGCTGTCAGTGGCTTATAAATAGCCCATTAATTCAGGGAGTTGAAGGTAATGGGGAATATTGTTGGCGCTGTGGTTCAGGCAGGGACACCACTTTTTGATAAGACAAAAACCTTCGAGAAGCTTGCAGACTTAATAAATGATGCAGCTTTAAAAGGCGCGAAGCTGGTTGTTTTGCCGGAAGCGTTTGTAGGTGGGTATCCCAAAGGCCTGGATTTTGGTGTGCGGCTTGGTTCGCGTACTGCTGAAGGGCGCGACATGTTTAAGCGTTACGCTGATAATGCGATTGAGGTGCCTAGCGTCGATACAGAGAAGATTGGAGAGATGGTTTCCGCTGTTGGTGTATACCTCGTAGTGGGTGTGGTAGAGCGCGACGGAGGCACACTTTATTGTACTTCGCTTTAGTTTGCCCCAACGGGGGAACTACTTGGAAAACACCGTAAGTTGATGCCAACAGCGTTGGAGCGGGTTGTTGGGGGTTTCGGTGATGGCTCAACGCTTGTGGCACCTAAAACTGATATCGGTGTTTTGGGCGGGGCTATTTGCTGGGAAAACTATATGCCACAGTTACGCCTCGCCATGTACGGTAAAGGTGTTGAATTTTACTGTGCCCCAACGGTGGATGATAGAAAGGTTTGGTTGCCTACCATGCAGACGATTGCTTTGGAGGGGCGTTGTTTCGTGTTGAGTGCGTGTCAGTATATGGAGCGAGGTCACGGTCCGGAAGATTATCATCCCATACAAGGAGAGGCAGCTGACACGGTGCTTATTAATGGCGGGAGGTGTATTTTCTCCCCGCTTGGTGGGGTGGTGGGTGCACCTGTGTTTGGGAAAGAAAATATCCAAGTGGGAGAGGTGGGGAAGGGAGATATTGTTCGCGGGGAGGATGACCTAGATGTAGGTGGGGACTAATCTAGGCCTGATATTTTTAAGCTGGGTGTGG
>JBFOLV010000202.1:0-3250 GCA_040830325.1 Kordiimonas sp.
ATCATTGTCGGGGTCTCTAGCACACATTCGAGCTCAGTGAAATGGTTGAGTGTAGCAAGAGCGGAAGCTTCTACAGTCCTGTGCGTCGTCATGACAATGTAAACACCTTCATCCGGCGCTGAGCCGCGCTGGAGAACACTTTCAATGGAAACGTTTTCACGCGCTAGAGCACCTGTAATGTCCGCCATTACGCCTGGCTGATCTTTAACTCTGAGACGCACATAGTAGGTCCCATGATGCTTATCTGCTGGCAAACCTGGCAACTTCTCCAAGTTTGACACCGGCACACCAAAAGCTGGATACACGTTGCCACGCGCCACATCGACGATATCCGCCACAACAGCTGAAGCTGTTGGGCCTTCTCCTGCGCCAGCACCCTCGTAAACCGTTGGGCCAACAAAATCGCCGTTCACAACAACAGCGTTCGTTGCTTCCATTACATTTGCAAGCGAAGATGCCAAGGGTACCATTGCAGGCATAACCCTCGTTTCAAGGCCATCATCTGTTTTGCGCGCCACACCAAGAAGCTTGATGCGGTAGCCAAGTTCTTTCGCATAATCAATATCAACAGGAGCGATATTGCGAATACCCTCGCATGGTAAATTATCCATATCTGGCTCAGTACCAAAGGCTATGGCAGCGAGAATGGCCGTTTTGTGCGCGGTATCAATACCGTCGATATCAAAGGTAGGGTCCGCTTCTGCGTAACCAAGACGCTGTGCATCTTCAAGTACTTCGCCAAAACCAAGGCCTTCACGCTCCATGCGTGTCAGAATATAGTTACAGGTACCGTTCAAAATACCATAAAGGCCTGACACCTCGTTAGCTGCCAAACCTTCTGTCAAAGCCTTAATAATCGGTATACCGCCAGCTACCGCTGCTTCAAAGCGCAATGGCGCATCATTCTCTTCTGATAAAGTAGCGAGTTCCGTGCCGTGCACCGCAATGAGAGCCTTGTTAGCTGTAATGAATGTTTTACCAGCCTTCAAAGTTTCCCGCGCGAGCGCAAGAGCTGGACCATCACTGCCACCGATAAGTTCAATAACAATATCTACTGCTGAAACCTCAGCGAGCGCTACTGGATTATCACACCATTCAAAACCCGATAGGTCAACACCGCGTTCGCGGCTTCGATCTCTAGCAGATACAGCACTTACTTCAATCTTACGACCTACCCTTTTTTCAAGCAATTCAGCGTGGTCACGTAGAATTTTAATAACACCCAAGCCGACAGTACCTAGCCCAGCTATGCCTACCTTAAGGGGTTCCGAAGATTTACTCATGTTACGTTCCATTCTCTAGTATCTTGCTTACTTGTTACCGGCTTCGCGCCATGCAGCAAGATGTATTTCTTTATCTGATAAAAAACGTTTTATATTGCGAACTGCCTGGCGAATGCGTTGCTCGTTTTCAACAAGTCCAATACGCACGTACCCTTCACCGTATTCACCAAAACCAATGCCTGGCGCCACAGCAACTTTCGCATGTTCCAAAAGTAGTTTGGAGAAAGCCATCGAGCCCATTTCCTTGAACTCATTAGGGATTGGCGCCCAAGCAAACATAGAAGCTTTGGGGCTGGGAATCTCCCATCCTGCTGATTTTAGGCCCGAAACAAGCACGTCACGACGGGATTTGTATGTTTGGCGGTGCAGCTCAATACAGTCCTGCGGCCCGTTGAATGCTGCGGTCGCAGCCACCTGAATAGGTGTGAAAGCACCATAATCCAGATAGCTCTTCACGCGTGTTAAGGCACCGATAAGCTCCTTGTTACCAGCGCCAAAACCCACACGCCAGCCCGCCATGGAGTATGTTTTGGACATACTGGTAAACTCAACCGCGATATCTTTTGCACCCTTGACCTGCAAGATAGATGGCGGCGGGTTATCATCAAAATAGATCTCACAGTAAGCAATATCAGAAAGTATCCAGATACCTTTAGACTTACAGAAATCAACCACTTCCTCATAGAAAGCAAGATCAACAACCTCAGCTGTAGGATTACCTGGATAGCATAATATAACCGCAGAGGACGTCGGCACGCTATGCTGAACAGCATGCTTGAGTTCAGCAAGAAAATCATGCCCCGGTCCATTCGGTAAGTGCCGAACAGCGGCACCAGCAATCATAAATCCATATGGGTGGATTGGAAAACTGGGATTCGGCACAAGAATAACATCACCCGGCGCCGTAATAGCGGACGCTAAATTCGCGAGCCCCTCTTTAGAACCTAGAGTGACAACATTTTCCGTTTCAGGGTCAATCTCAACGCCAAACCGACGCTCATAATAAGCTGCATGCGCCTTTCGCAGACCCGGAATACCACGCGATACCGAGTACCCATGTGAGGTTGGGTTATCCACCGTCTCTTTTAGCTTATCAACAATATGCTGCGGCGTTGGCAGGTCGGGATTGCCCATGCCAAAGTCGATAATATCTTCGCCGCGTGCTCGCGCCTCTGCTTTCAGGCGATTCACCTCAGCGAATAGGTATGGCGGCAGTCTCTTAATGCGGTAAAAATCTTCATTGCTCATGTTAGCACTCGGTCAAAACAATTGTTTAGTCTTCTAAGGCAGCTGGAAAATGTCAGTTAATGTTTGCCAATTTCCGAGTAGCCTTATCTAGGCGAAATCCCAAGCAAGCGCAATCTCTAGCAATATTTTAATACAGCTTTGTAATTCTATTGCGCAAATCTGTCGCTCACCAGAAATTTTCCATAAAATCATAGAAAAACAGATCAGCTCAGCACACAATATTTCGTGCTATATCGTATCTCTTGGGATATTCAGTCCGGCCCTTGCCGTATGTCTGGAGAATATAGCGCCTAAGGCGCGGTTGCCGCTGTGGTCGCAGCCATCATCATCGCAGTGTTTGCACGCGCAGAAACAACAGCAGCAATTGCCGTTTGCATTTCCATTTTAAATGTAGCCAACAGACTCATTTTTCGCTCGTGCTTTATTGTGGTAGTTTTGAAGTAACCGATTGTTACCTATATGGCTAGCGCTTTTTACTCTACTTGTAAAAGAAGGGCCGCAACGCGCCGATCTTCCATACGAAGTACATTCAGTGTTCTAGCTGCGGCCCCAGTATCCATCACATCCGGCATTAGCCCCTTAGCTTCAAGAAACTTCCGAATAGGGGCAGGCAGAAGCTGCATTTTACTGCCGGTACCTACAAATAAAATCTCAGGCTTATCAACCGCAGAAAACACCTCATCAAAGTGCGCCTCGGTTAAATCAGATAAGCTTTCGGC
>JBFOLV010000203.1:0-2795 GCA_040830325.1 Kordiimonas sp.
TAAAGACAAATCCGAACTGATTGGCCGCACAACATACGGCAAAACGACTGGCGCCCTGAAGCCAGAGTTCGGTATTGAAGTTGCCCAGAACAAACTTCACAATTTTGTTGAAGATTTTTCTAACGGCGTTTTTGTACCTGAAGATAGCGAAGATGTTCATGTTAAAGAACTTCGCGGCGAGGCCTTTGCAACACTTGTATATCAAGCAAAACCAAATCTCACCATTGAGAGTGGCCTAACATTCGAAGCGTCACGTATCAATGTAACAGGTGATGCTGTACAGGAACAAAACTTTAAGTTTTTGAAGCCACGAGTTGCCGCGACATATTCGTTCAATGACGATACGCAATTAACTCTCGAAGCTGAACGCACTGTTGGCCAACTTGATTTGAATAACTTTGGCTCAAGTCAAGAAGCTGCAGATGACCGTACAACTTCGGGCAATCCAAACTTACAACCAGATAAGACAAAAAAAATCGGTGCTATTTTTGACTGGAAGTTCAGCGAACGAGGCAGTTTGAAAGTAGAAGCTTTCCATGAGTGGCGTTCAGACATTCTTGAGCAAATCATACTACCTGATGGGTCTGAAGGGTTGGGAAATGCCGGCAACGCTCGCTTCTGGGCAGTACTTACCGATCTCACCCTTCCTCTTGATTTTGCCCTACCTGGCGGCTTGATAGAGATTAAACACTTTTATCGCCGCTCCAGCTTTAAAGACCCAGTATTAAATGGCCGGGACAGCATTATCAGTGATTACACACCAAACTGGTTACGCTTTGATTTCAGGCAAGACCTAACTGAGCATAAAGTTTCTTGGGGTCTAACTTATTGGGGCAGCTTCCACGATGACTTCTTCAATGTGAGTGAAATCTCTCGTATGGAAGGCAATAAACGCCTCCGCTTTTTCATCGAAACCACTCGTTTCTTTGGCGTTAAAACAAAATTCCAAGTCAGTCACTTGAACACAGGAAAATATGACAGAACACGGTTTTTCTTTGATGGAAATAGAGGCGGCGATTTCACCGGAACAGAGCTATCTGCTCGCAGACGCAAGCCAGAATTTAAAATCGAAATTTCAGGCACCTTCTAAACCGAATTGGTTGAGGTGAGTTTAAAAACTCACCTCAATTCCTACCGCTACCCGGTCAGTATTGTATGGCTGGCCAAATATGTCCCCAAATACACAAGTGCTCTCTTCGGTTCACCGAACAGCTGAACCGGCCCACCGCTTAGGGCTCGTCAAACTGCTACGTTTGCATCACTAAACCCTTAAACCGAAGTTCAAAATAGATGGAAATTCAGAATGCGTTTTTTTGTAGGCTTACTTTTTTTGGGAATACTTGTGAACAACGCAATGCCCGCTGCAACAGCGCGAACAACTGCCCCGGACAGTACACCTTTCACTATTGAACTAGGTGAACGCCACATCTTGCACTCCGATATTCTAGGAGAAGACAGACAAGTACTCGTACGGGTACCAGAAAGTTACGACACAGAAGGAAATACATCTCGTTATCCGGTCATTTACGTTCTGGACGGCGAAAGGCATTTCGGCCACGCAAGCCTCGGCGCAGATATTCTGGAGGAAACAGAACGCATGCCGGAAAGCATCATCGTAGCGCTGCCAAATAATGAAGGCGTACGAGGGCGTGACCTCGCCCGCGCACAGGATAATTTCCGGCGTTTTATTGGTGAAGAGTTATTTGCCTTCATAGACAATCGGTACAGAACACATCAGCAGAAGACTCTTTTCGGCCACTCCCTCGCTGGATATTTCACCCTCAGCATGCTGGCTAATCATTCAGACATGTTTGACAATTATATTGCTGCAAGTCCTGCCATTAACGACGATGATGTTGCAAAACTGGATCAATTGCTCAGCAACAAATCAGCACTTCCTAAGTCAGTATTTTTCACTCAAGCTAGTGCCGTTGAAGAAGGCCCGAGAAGATGGGCTGCCGTTGAGAAACTGGCCGCGCTTTTTGAAGCAAAGGCACCAACATCATTCACATGGCGTTATGATTATACTGACGACCAGATCCATATGACCACACCCTTCCTTACGGTTTACCCAGGTATGTCATTTGTATTTTCCGACTATCAAGCACCAAACTACATCAATACCAAGGCCTTCAATGATGCTGGCGGCATGTCAGCATTTTCAAACTTTTTTGCCAGACGAGCGGCTAAATACAATGTGGCAGACGGCATTCCACAATCAGCACTACGTAACATTGCTTCTCTTTACAGCAATGAAGATAAGCATGAGCAAGCGCTGATGCTCTTCAAAGAGAATGTTGCCAAATATCCAAACCGCCCACGTGTCTACAATAGCCTAGGCAGTGGTTACGAAGCCGCTGGCAAAGATGACCTAGCGTTAGCTGCCTTTGAAAAAGCTGCGAAAATGGCGAACGAACAAAACGCTCCGGGTTGGGCAAAAAATTGGTTCCAAAGAAACCGTGACCGCCTCAAGGAAAAATTAGCGAACCAATAATGTGAGCAACTAAGAAAAAGGGGAAGGCATATGCCTTCCCCTTTCTACTATCTATACAGGCTATACTGATACGACTTATTCTTCGCCAGCCGCACCAGATTTTTCACCACTATCCGCTGTTTTCTTTTCAATCTTTTCAAACTCACCAAACGAACAAGATGCGCCTGGCCTTAAGCTCATATCAAGAACGCGAAACATATCGTTTGCACACAACTGACCGCCCCGGACAGTGTAACTTATGGCGTCATCAAACTTCAACGCCCGGCACTCGCGTGGCAGCGTATTGAGATAGGCTCTCTTA
>JBFOLV010000204.1:0-8389 GCA_040830325.1 Kordiimonas sp.
TGTTAAATCACGAAAAAGGTGTGCCAACTTGTCGAGATAGACGTTGTCTTTAAGAACAGGTCCGTGCCCGGGAACGAGAGTGGCAAATTCCAGAGCCTTGATATTTTCTATGGTATCTGCCCAATCAGCTGGGTAACTGAAGAACCCATAGGGTGTGGGGCGTACAACAATATCCCCAGTGGCCACGATCTTTTCTTTCGGCAGCCAGACAACAATATCTCCGTCCGTATTAGCACGACCTAAGTGAAGTAACTCAATAGTACGCTCACCGTGATGCAGTACCATTTTATTTTCAAAAGTAACGTCTGCTATGCCTGATTGAGCGTTATCTAGATCGGCATATAGTTCATCAATACCTGCCTCATAATCCCGGGCACTCGCTATTCGTTCCTCGGGCAAGTTATCAGTAACAGCCTTTGCGACATTTTCTGCAGCTCGTGTTCTAGCTTTCTCCAAAGCATCATCGGCACGAGGCTTTCCAAGCGATTTATCTCTATGCCACATGTTTTCGTGAGTTTTGGCGTGGGAGATGATTCTTAGATCAGGATAGTGTTTGCGATAAACATGATTGCCTCGATTATGATCACCGTGCCAGTGTGTGGTGATTACAGTAGTGATAGGCTTGTCCGTAATCTTCTTAATCTCAGCAACAACATTCTCGGTGTATGCTGTACTACCTGAATCAACAACCACAACATCATCAGCATTTACAATAACGGTAACGTTGCCTTGTACAAACGAACGCCATGTAGCAACACGGCGCATAACATAAACATCATTTGCAATTTGTTCCGTTTTTACTGCAAATCTTGAACCTGAATATGCTGCTGGGTCATCAGGTGCAATAACACTAGTGTCTGCGGCAAGTAACGTACCTGACATCACTGTGGTAGCAATCATCAGGGAAATATTTCTCAGCATTTTGTATCCTCGACTGAATTTGTTTTCAGTGAAAATACCGAAGCCACCGCCCTTAATGCACTTTAAGAAAACCTTAAATCAGGGATTAAGAGCCTTTAAGCAATGTTTTCCGCTAGCCTAAATGAGAAGTACAGCGCTACACTGAAAGCAAAGATATCCTGATAAAAGAAAATGATAATGGCCTCGACAAGCGATCAAAATACAAAGAACGGCATTGATGATAAATTCATCATAGGCGATTGGGTCTTCATGCCTGCTGAAAAGCAGCTGACAAACTCCTCCGGTGAAACACACCCCCTTGAAGATAAAGCTTCCGATCTACTTGAACTTCTCTGTGTACGCAGAGGCGATATCGTTTCTAGGGAAGAAATCATCGAAAAGGTCTGGCAAGGTCGCAATTTAAGTGAACAAACAGTTCCCGTTGCGATTAGCAAAATCAGAAAAGCCCTAGGTGAAGCCGGAACTGACAGCAAATGGCTCCAAACTGTACCAAAACGTGGCTATAAGATCGTTCTTGGGGATAACGTCCCAGCGCCATCAACGCCAATAGCTCCTCAGTCAAAAAGCTGGCGCTCACGGGCCGCCCTTCTTGGCATATTTGCGGCAGCCGTTTTTCTCATTACAGCATTTTGGCCCAAAGCCACCCCACTGACACCACCAGTTGATGCTAACAAACCAGGTATTATTTTAACTGTAAAAGACATTCGAACTTCGCTAGAAAGCCAAAAAGACAATGGCAGAGTAATTGCTCTTAGTGAATTAGCCTCTTTCTACCTGTCTCAAGTGCCCGAAGTACTCGTCATTAGGCATTGGTGGAATGTGGATGCCCCAGACCCCACCGGCGGCATCTTCACCCGATACGGAGCCGACACCCCCGTTTACTTACTCACTGGTTCGTTAATCGAAGATGCAGGTGAACTTCTCGTAACTTTGTTTTTATCAGACCCAAGGACAGATGAAGTTATCTGGTCAGGCATGCACCCTGTTTCGAATGGCAGTAATGACTATTTCGATACACTGGGGGATATGTTTGCAACTATTGGCGTCATAGGAACACCCCAAGGCCGTCGGAGTCTCATAAAGGCACCAACAGATAATGACCTCTATTGGACGGCACGCTACATGACCCAGTTATCCAACGAAAATTCAGCAACATACGCTGCAGAATTGCTAGGAAAAATGCTTGAAGATCAACCGAACAATGAAGCAGCCATTCAAACAGTATCAGCCCTTGCGGCGCGCTGGCAATCTATCTCTATGCCGGCGATGGCGGGTACACCAAGCCAAGGTGATCGATCTGACCATCTCGCATTCGTTGATGATGCAAGTATAGCATTCTTTCAAGCAGGCGACATTCCTGCGGCGCACTCTCTAATTGATCAGGCCTTGGCAATCGCCCCTGGTGATCATTATGCGCTGTCCCTAAAAGCGGAAATATTAGTCGCTGAGAACAGGATAGAAGAAGCACTCAACGTATATAGAAAAGCAATCAGGCTAGCACCATTCGCGCGAGCATACGAAAAACGCGTTGCGGAAATTAGCCCAGTGGTATCAGAGTAGTTCTGTAGTTGAAAAAAGTGCCGGAATCATGAAGGTTTTCATAATTCCGGCTAGTCTACTGCGGTGAGAATAGATAGGGAAGCACTCGTCGCGGAACATACTCGAGCAGGCAAATCCGCAACGACATTCTTTGAATTCTTGAGCGAAATTTTACGGTATCTAACCGTTCAAAGCGCGATGTAGATCCATGCGGCCTTGATAGGAGACAGTACGCGACAAATGGCCCACAGCACTTCCAAGCACAGAGAGTGAACGCTCAGCATACTGCTTAAAGTATGGGCGAACCCTTACAGAGTTCGTTGATGCTATTTGTTTATTCATTGTATGAGCCATGTCGCTTACCTTTTTCTATCGTTCGCTGTACCCCCTACATCGCAACAGGCGTGCCAAATTATAATGTATTGATTTTAAAAGATTTTATGAGAATTGGCTATTTTTCTCCACTCATCAATGTGTTCACTTTCGAACACACCCTGTACAATTTCGAACAGCCTGTGCCAGAGACAAGATAAAAAAATAGACCCTGATGCAGTTGGCATCAGGGTCTATGAATGCGACCTAACCAGATCAATAACTGGACATCAATCAGCCAACAAATGCCAGACATTCGACCTCAACACGCGCGCCTAGCGCCAAACCACTACCGGCAAAAGCACTGCGCGCAGGAAAGTTATCACCAAAGAATGGACGGTATTCTTCATTGAAAGCGCCCCACTCCGAAATGTCCGCCAACATCACTGTGCATTTGACCAAATCTTCCATACCGTACCCATGACGCTCGAGAGTGGTCTTGATATTCTTCATTGTTTGTTTTGCCTCAGCCTTTATACCGCCAACAGCCAGCTTGCCTGTCGCTGGATCAATACCTAACTGACCAGACAGATACAAAGTATCACCTGCACGTACGGCCTCCGAAAATGGCGGGTTAGTTGGTAGCTCCTTCGCAGACTTTAAGAACTCAACCTTTGCCCCTTCAGCATGAACAACCGCTGTCACGCCACACAAGAAACTTAAAAGCATTATTTTTAGAAAGCGCATCGTTCCCCCCTTTTCTTTCAAATTAACATCCGACAATGCTCTAAAGTACTAGATACCATTGGCTCCTTATACTCAAGTAAGCACTGAACACACAACAAACCTTAGCGGTCACATTATACGCTATTAATAATAAATATTACTTGCAACTTTGTGCAGGGAATGACAGTAGATGTCTTATATAAATGCAGCATCACAAGGTGGTGGAGTATTTCTGTAAAGGACGATCACATGTACAGAGACGCAAAAGATATTGCGGATCACACTGGTACTGCACTCTCTGGCGATAAATCTAAAAAGAGACGCGGTAAATCAAAACCTATTGCGCAGAAAACCGGCTTCTGGAAAAAACAAGCTCGCGTTTGGCATTGGGTTTCAGGCGCAGTTTGCCTTGCTGGCATGCTACTATTTTCCCTTACTGGTATTACCCTTAACCACGCCTCCAAAATTACTGCAGAACCACGTGTTATTGAGACGCGCCTTGAGCTGCCGACCAACCTGCTTCAAATGCTAGAGAAAGAGCCTACAGATGGCTATACGCGTCATCTACCTACTGATATTCGCAATTGGATCGATGATCAGCTAGACGTATCGGTCACAGGAAAGCGTGTTGAATGGACAGAAATTGACGCCTACGTGGCACTAGAACGCCCGGGTGGAGAGGCCTGGCTCACCATTGACAGGGAAACAGGCGAAGTTATTCATGAACTGACAACGCGCGGCACCATTGCCCTTCTCAATGATCTACATAAAGGCCGTGATACCGGCCCCGCTTGGATTTGGTTCATAGATATATTTTCGGTAGCAAGCGTCATTTTTTGCCTGACGGGCCTTTGGCTTCTGCAAATTCATGCCGCAAAGCGGCCCTCCACATGGCCACTTACGGTCATAGGTTTCTTAATTCCAATGATACTTGCCGTTATTTCGAGACATTAGGGAGTTTTTGTGCGCACCATTTTAACCTTAGCGGGCGCAAGCCTAATGATGGAAGCCACTGCAATTGCAGATACTAACATCACTATAGAGTTACCAAGAATCCATGTCGCCGAATACCACCGCCCGTATGTTGCGGTTTGGCTCGCTCAACCCAATCACAAAGTTATCGCCAATCTTGCGGTTTGGTACCAACAACATGACGGTGAAGAAGGTGAAGGCAAATCCTGGCTCAAGGATGTAAGACAATGGTGGCGCAGAAGTGGCCGAAAGCTGGATCTGCCAATAGACGGTATTTCAGGCCCCACACAGGCGCCCGGCATTCATGAAGTATCTATTCCCCAAGGAAACGATCCATTCAAAAATCTACCTGCGGGAGATTATATCCTGAATGTTGAAGCTGCTCGCGAAGTGGGAGGACGAGAGTTACTTCGTATTCCTTTCACTTGGCCCGCTGATGGACCCATTACACAAACAATGTCCGGCTCGACAGAGCTTGGTGATGTGACATTAACAGTTGATGCAACTAATTAGGTGCTTTTCCAATGAAGAAATATTTAAAAACTATTCTGGCAACGGCAACTACTGTTGCATGCCTGTCTACACCAATACAGGCCCATCGCTTATGGCTACTACCGTCAACTTTCACACTTTCAGGTGATACCCAGTGGGTCACTGTAGATGGTGCCATTTCTAACGATTTGTTTTTCCCAAATCATGTTGCTATGTCTCTGTCAGACATACATATTACCGCACCTGATGGCTCCAAAGCTGCGCTCCAGAACGGAGCAGAAGGTAAATTCCGAGCCACCTTCGACATTGAACTTGATAAACAAGGCACATACCGCTTAGCAGAGTTAGGCGCTACTTATTTTGCACGATGGCAAGAAAACGGCGAACCTAAACGCACACGCGCATCTCTCGACTGGTTGATAGAACAAGGTATTACAAAGAAAGATAGCGTAAAACTTATGAAAGCCGCTCGCCGAGTAGAAACATTCGTTACTCTAGGTGCGCCTTCTGATGTCTCAGCAAACGCCACAGGGCAAGGTATTGAACTTATACCCGTTACACACCCCAATGATATCTATGTAGATGAGGCTGCAACCTTTAAATTTGAAATAGATGGTAAACCAGCTTCTGATCTCCAAGTCACGGTTATTAAAGGGCATGACCGGTACAGAGACAACAGCAATGAAATGCAGTTTACCACGGATGCCAACGGAGCCATTTCTTTCACCTTACCCGAAGCTGGTCGCTACTGGTTTTCCACGTCTACTACCCGAGGCAAGACAGAGGAAAAAGGCATAACAATGGCTCGTAGGGTTGCATATACCCTCACAATTGAAGCTCTCGCCAACTAGTTTCCCGTGAACGAACAAACCATAATCATCCCTGATACTTTGACACGTAGTGATGTGAAGCCAGCGCCAAACCACTGCGTGTTGAAAAGCCTGTCAGGCAAAACCATGGGAACTAATTGGTCAGCGCAATTTTACGCACCTGACTTACCTATAGGACCTATTCAAAACAGCATCCATGATGTTTTTGAAGCAGCAATAGAAAATTTCAGCAACTGGTCCTCTAACTCAAGCATAAGCCGGTTTAATCGAGCCAATACTCTCCAAGAAATAAATGTCGCTAACGACGTTACTACTGTTCTTAGCAAAGCACTTGAAATCGCTGACGCCACAAATGGTGCATTTAATCCATGCCTCGGAGAGCATGCAAAAAACCTCACATTTGTACCTGAAGCCGAAACATCCACTTCAGTTTCAGGCCACAATCAATTGAATGCTCACTGGCGGCAACTGGAAGTACCAAACAACAATCGTCTCACTCAACCAGGCAATATTCAGCTAGATCTATCGGCTATAGCAAAAGGATATGCAGTAGACCAGATGGCGCAAGCGCTTGAAAGCAACGGTGTACATTCGTATTTAGTCGAAATTGGCGGCGAATTTGTTGGTAAAGGAGTACATTCAAGTGGGCTGCCCTGGTGGGTACAAATCAATGCATCAGAACCTGAAAATAATATTCGTGTAGCATTGTGCGGCAAAGCACTAGCTACTTCAGGCAGCGGCGAACGTTATCTTAAAACTGCCGACCAAATTGTACCACATATCCAACACAAGCATTTAAACAATAATAGCTTAACTTCCGTATCCATACTTCATGAAAATTGCATGGAGGCAGACGCTTGGGCCACGGCTTTGTTTGCGATGGGAGATAAAGAGGGCCTAAAACTTGCCGACGACCTACAATTAATGGCTCTCTTTCAGTTCAAAGATCAGCACCATCTTATTTCAAAGGCTTTACTACCACTCACCCAGTAGCGTTGCCTGCACCTTCTTCAAGTTTTCCAAAATGGAAATGCAACAGCAGCATGTTCACTTCCTGACCTTCAGGACCAAGAGGCAACACAAGCGCGGAGAATGTCATAAAATCTTTGTCAGCCCATTTGATGGGCATATTCAAACGCATAATAGGCTTTTGATTGTCCACTACCCAATCATACGCTTTACGTACAGTGGCAGTGCCCGGTAGTTCATCCAAAGGTTTTCCGGTTGGATCAAACCCGAGCATTTCTGTGATAGCAGTACCAATCAACCTTACAGAATAATGACGTTCTTCATCACCAACATCGATCAATTGAATTGCAGGCAACAGAGACGTTAGTTCAAACGGGGAAAAGTCTCTACGCGCGGGAAAAGGCTTGTCAACTCTAGTGCTATCCCACCACTCATAGAGTTCCCTTCCTCCCGGCCAGCGAATATCTTGCAGCTCGAAATTAGTAGCTAGGGAATTGGGCGTATCGGCTATCATAGCTCTATCAGTACTGGAAAAACACGATCTTTACTAGCTTTACAAAACAGCTCTCTCTGGCGCACCCCTTGCGGACGGGCAGCTTAATCAGGCAGCAAACTTTGTTGCACTCAAATGAGTGAAGGCCTAGGCTTCTTTAGCACGCATAGTGGTCTGGGGAGGCACAAGGCATGGCAACAAGACAGTTTTCACTCTTTAAAAGTAACCGGTTTTGGCCACTTTTTCTCACTCATATTCTGGGGAAGTTAAACAACCAGCTGTTCAAGGGAACGCTTATTTTAGGCGGCTTCGCTATAGGTCTTACCAAAACTGACTCTGAGTTAATGCCCTTTACTGTACTTGTAGCGAGTCTTTTCATTCTTCCTTTCTTTCTATTCTCAGCTACTGGTGGCCAGTTAGCAGATAAATATGAAAAACCACATTTGGTACAACGCCTAAAGGCCTTTGAATTAACCACAGTAATCCTGTTAAGTTTTGGCTTAGTTTTTTCAAACTACTATATACTGCTTGCCGCCTCGTTTTTATTAGTCACTCAAACAGCGCTATTCACGCCCCTAAAATACAGCCTCTTGCCAGAACAGATAGAAGAGAAAGCACTTATTGGCGGCAACGGCTTACTGGAAGCCGGAGCTTATGGCACGGTCTTATTTGTTGCATTATTCACAGCAGCTACTCCCAGTGTATTCCCAGCTGCAGAAGTAACTGCCTTTGCTATGACTTTAATTGCAGCACTTGGATTATGGGCTGCTTACAAGGTACCACCTGCATCCGCGGCTGTACCTGACCTTAAACTGAACCCCAACATATTTGCGGAAACGCTCTCTCTCTTCAAAATTGCTAGAAAACGCGAGGTCACATTTTTAACCATACTTGGCATTGGTTGGTTTTGGTTTGTTGCAACAGTTTTCCTGTCGCAATTTCCATCTTATGCGCAAAATACACTCCGGGCGGACGGCCAGGTTATAGCGCTTTTCTTAATCATATTTGCGTCTGGAATCAGCATTGGCGCACTATTGTGCAACCTCTTACTGCGCGGTCTAATAACAGCTCGATACGTACCACTTGCCGCCATTTTCATGGCGCTGTTTTGTTTGGACTTATACAATATCAGCAA
>JBFOLV010000205.1:0-2144 GCA_040830325.1 Kordiimonas sp.
GGGCAGTACTGTCATGGCCTCAGTAGAGATAATATCATAGCCATCAGGTACTGGCAGTGTGCCTACAGTGCCGACTTTCTCAATCCGTTCCCCGTCTACGAGAATGACATTATCTTGGATTGGTGTGCCCCCAAGTCCGTCTATAAGTGTACCGCCGACCAGCGCTTTTTTGTCTGCGGCCTCGACCGCCGGTAACGCCAAGAGCATGCAGGCAGCCCCTAGCGCCTTGATTAATTTGTTCATTATTCCCTCCCATTTTCAAATGATATTAGCGCCTGTTTTTGTTTTGACTAGGGAAGGGTAATCAGCTTTTCGTGATATAGGTGCTTAGGGAGGATTTGATGAGGTGTGCGCTTTATTTGAAGGTATCAAAAATGGAGCTTAGAGCGCCTGTAGTTTCCAGTTGTGTTACTTGTTTGTCGAAATTTTCGATGAACAGTTTGGTCTCTGGTCTGTTCCAACAAGCTAATATTTCGCCCCATTCCGCCGGCGCAAAGCGCGCGTCATATAGGTAACGCGTTGTCTGGGGTTTATTCTGCGCGCTATATTCCGCGATTTGCCCGGGTACGGTTAGGTGTGCGTCCATATTATAGACTGCTGCAATATCAGCGCGTTTTATGTTGAGAAGCTCAAAGGCTTTTGGAGCGTCAAAAACCGTAATGAAGCGCGCACCTTCCGTGCCCAATTGTTCCTTTACAGGCCTCAACTGATTTCTTGTGCCGACAATTGTTTTGCCGCGCATGTCCTCTAACGCGTGAATGACGTTTTCACCGTCCCGGGAGTAAATATGGAGCTTAATGGTATTAACTGGGCGAGAGATCAGGAGTATCTGGTTTTCTATGAGGGACGGGGCGAAATAGAAAGGGTTGTTAGTTGTAGCATAGAGACAATCAAATTCCCGCGCCTGAAAGTCCCTGATCGCCCGGGCATAGGGCAGCATCGTTCGTTCTAGGTTGCTGGGCGCTGCTTCGACTATCGTAGTGTTGAAAATAATATTATGTGGCCCAGGGTGTTCACCGTGTAACACAAAAGGGACGGTACCACCGACAACATGAATATCAGCCATACTGGTGGATGAATATGTAGCCATTACTTGCAGTAGTAGACCAAGGATGACGATCCTATATTTTGCATTCATAATGTACTGACTTTACCTGTCGTGGATTAATTAGAGGTTATGGTGTAAACCTTAACAGAGCGGTAACTGTGCGGATGTGATGATCGACATGGTGCCCAGTAAAAGGAAGGGGCTGCGTGAAAAAGATTATTCTGCGATCTGTAGCAGGTTTAACTGCTTTGCTTGCTGTGGCCCTGCTGGGTTTTTACTTTCTTTATTACCCAAAGCATTATTCTGCGCGAGAGTTTGAGCAGTTGAAGGAAATTGCTTATGCCGCGGAGATGCTCAGGGTTTCTGGTATTCGCGGACCTGCTCGCCGTGACTATTTGGCGGATGCGATTTGGAATTTAGACCCTGATCAAGTGCGGGTGTACCCATCTGGAGTTATCATTCGCCTTAGGGGGTTCTTCTCATTTGAGAGCGGTCTTTACATACCTTCACCAGAAGTTGCGGCAAACATAGATCGCCGAAATATGCCCATCTATAAACATCTTCAAGATGGTGTTTATAGCTATAAGGTCGAAGGCTGAAGTTTGACGGAAGAAGCCTAGCTAGGTGCATTCGTTTCCTGAAGTTCCACCCCTGCTTCTTGAAGTACATATTTACCGAAGTTCTCGATGCACATATTGTTAGGTGGTGTGGGTTTTGTCTCGCTATTCCATACCAAATAGTCAACACGAGGCTCGTCAAAGCCATATTTGTCAAATAGTGGGCCAAGTGCAGGCATGTGGTCGCCGTACATGGCCACAGTACGAGGACGTATTGTCTGTTTGTTATCTACAGTAAGTCGCTTACATAGCTTCAGCAGGTTTTCCATATGCCGCTGGTAAAGCGCGAATTCATGGTCTCCAACGGGGTTGGATTTTACCAAGTTTTTCTCGTCTAGGTGTCGCGCAAGTCTGCCAGGTGCCCAAGGGCCGTGACTTTCTATTGTTATCGCAAAGATGAAGAGAGGTTTGTCGCTGTCTCTGTGATGTTGCTCAATCAACTCATCGAGCTTCTCTCCGAGCGCTGCATCACTAATATA
>JBFOLV010000206.1:0-3479 GCA_040830325.1 Kordiimonas sp.
AAAGGTTTCCGATTGGCAACTTATGCGATGTGGTGGATTCGGGCAGCTATTCAGGAATATATCTTGAGGAGCTGGAGCCTCGTTAAAATTGGTACCACTGCAGCGCAAAAAAAGCTCTTCTTCAACCTCCGTCGCCTTAAAGGGCAAATTGAAGCTGTTGAAGAAGGTGACTTAACGCCTGAGCATGTAGCAAAGATAGCCGAAAAACTTGATGTTGCTGAAACAGATGTAGTTTCAATGAACCGCAGGTTATCTGCCCATGACCATTCATTGAATGCCCCCCTTAAAGCAGATGTAGAAGGCGAATGGCAGGATTGGTTAGTTGATGAAGAGCCTGATCAAGAAACAACAACAGCCGACAATGAAGAACGTACACAGCGTCTTGAGCTACTAGCTAAGGCAATGGAAAGCCTCAATGACCGTGAGAAGCACATCCTTACTGAGCGCCGTTTAGCAGAACCAGCCAAGACACTTGAGGAACTATCTCAGCATTACAACGTGAGCCGTGAGCGTGTTCGCCAAATTGAAGTACGTGCGTTTGAAAAAGTCCAAAAAGCCATCAGACTGGCCGCCAGTGAAACCGGGCTGGGCAATCTCAACCTAAATCACTAAGTAATTAGCGCATTCCTGGACGCTTGGGTGTATTGGCGAACAAATCATCTCGGTCTCCAAGAACATCACTACCCCATAGCTCAACAAGACCTTGCTTTTGTTGAGCTATATTTTTGAGTCTGTCTTTAGCAAGCATTTGAAGCAGCATCGATGCAAGCATTGGCCCCACATATACGAGCGCATACCCAAATGCTGCAGCTCCCCACATAACAAGCAAATTCATAGGGTCGCCAATAAAGTTATATACGCTGCTTGGGCGAGCCCAAACATCAGGTATCATAGGCATAATGCCAGAGAGATTAGTAAAAGATACACATTGTAGCTTTTCGTTTTTATTCTCGCCCTTGCCTGTAAAGCCAAGAACAATTGTCGGCACCAACCCAGCCGCAACCAAAAGCGCGGCCTCATATTTGAAAACAGCCAAGGCACCAATTGTAATAAACAGGATTGGCCCAAAGCCGCTCATTTCCTGCTTTTTACGGCGACGGCGATTTACTTTCGCTTTTCCTGCCTTCTTTGCCATCTTCTAGCCCTTGTAAAAAGTTAAAAAGCTAACGAGCGCAAACGCTGCAAAAGCAACAATACGCGCACCCCGAGACCCTTTTTTACGTGCTTCGGGGTCGGTTGGTAAAATCTTACGTGATAACTTACCGCGCTCTTTCTCTAGCTTCGCTACTGTGTTGCAAGCTTGAGAAAACTCTCTAGAATCCAAAGCTTGAACTCGAGCCATATTCACGTCAGTCATCACCTTAGTGATATCACCGCCTTTTTTCAGTTTATCAAGCGCAGCTTGAACAACCTCCCGGCGCTTTTTGTTTTTAATATCTCTCACTGCTGGCGCCAAACCATCAACGAGCTTTTCAGTCAAATGAGGCAAAGCTTCCAGTTTCAATCGTCTCTGAAGGTTACCAAACAACTCTACTGATAAAATGTTAAATTTTGCTGGATTGCTTTGAGCAACTGCGAGATTATTAAAATCACGCTCCATGCCATCGCCGTGAGTAGCACAAAATGATGCCACATGGCGGTCCAACAAAATGTTCTTTCCTCCGCCAGCGTGCGCTAAACGATCAAGAGCCCGCATCATCTGTTTGATAGAACCTATCCAAACCTTCTCAAACCTACTGCTAACGCATGGGAGTATTGGATTAAGTTCATAAAGTACACGCTCCATACCGCGTCCAAGCTGTTTGCTTGGGCCGTGCTCCATCGCCTTGCGGATATGTGCTGCTTCTTGAGCAAAATTCTTATTACGGTCCCCAGCAATATCTGTTAGCGCAGTGAGGAACTTCTGATCAAATATTTCCAGAATAGTAGTGAGTGTTTCACGGTCATCACGCGCGAACGCATCAGCCACAAGCGGCGGAATACCCGTAAGCGTCAGAGATAGACCTTTGTAATGTATAGGCCCAGAAGGATGTAGGAACATGCAAACCCGGGATACCATCTTATAGTCATCAGCTCGTAATCCACCAAAGCCTTCCGACGGCTTAACATTGAGAAGGCCCTCTAACTTCTCAGTTAGTATTTCGTCACGGAATGACATCTGAACCCAAGATGGAAAGTCTATAGATTTAAGGAAATTTGCAGCCTCTCTAGGGTCCCTTGCGAATGAGTCCGCCAGTAGCCTCCGGTCAACATAAGCGACGCCCTGGAAGTTCGTAGGTCTATTCATAGACCAACTGGTCATTGCTGTTCGCTTAGCTTTGCCAACCCCTTCGAACCAATCAAGCACTTCCTCTGCGCCCCAGCGCTCCTCTATTTCATCGGCCATAAGGCCCCGAATTAGTGTGCCAATTGCGCCAGGTATTTCTCTACCACCAGCCAATGCCCAATATGAACCCTGGTTGATTCGTGCCATCGCAAGGCTGGATCTCTCACGCCCTTTCCAGAGTGCTTCGCCAAAGTACAAACACTGTAGCGCAGCGCCTAGCTGATAAAAATCACAAGGCGCATCACCAATACCCCGAGCCATTTTATCAGCAAATGCGACTTCAATAGCCTCGCTTGAAAATGGCTGCATATATCCAGCGGGCGTACTGTAACACTCTCCGATAACAACCTCGTCACTATCGGGAGATAGAAAATACATGTGCTGCGGGGAAACACTCCTGTGAGCAATTCCCTTCTTATGAAGAGCCGCAAGCGCCTTTAGCGCAGACAAGACAACGCTTTGCCTCAGTATCTGAGCATTCACACGTGGATTTAAGCTTCCATCTGAACCGAAAAGTGCACCACCTGTTGGCCTATTAAAAATAGTGACCAACCGCTGTTTCTGACCGCCCAGTTCAATATTAGTCAAACCTCGATCATGCGGGCATACCAAGTTACCAATAGGCCGAGACTGTAAAACTTTGTATAAATCGTTTCTTAGAGGAACCGTTGGATGATGCACAATGGCATACACATCCGCGCTTTTACGCTCTTTATCAACCGCTTTATAAGCGTTTCCACCAGGCGTGCTAAACTCCGGCAGGGGCGATGCCGTTAGAATCTCATACCGCTCACCAAAGGCACTCTGACCACTTGGAACTGGCGTTATATCCCCACTCAAGAGCTCTTCCTTCTATTCCCTTTGCTACTTGGTTGCCCAACCAAACTAGCATTCTTCCCTGATACTAGAATTCTTTACTGACAAGAACCATAACAAACTGAATCATATACACAAAATATCTCAGATGTCACAAAAAAACACCGTCGATCTTCCGATTGACGGTGTCTTTAAACAAAACTGCTTTTAAATTTATGATTTAAAAGGGTCTGTAACCTGAATTGTATCATCTCTTTCTGGGCTTGTAGAAAGTAGAGCAACAGGCACACCAATCAATTCTTCAATTCGGCGAATATACTTCACTGCTTTTGCAGGC
>JBFOLV010000207.1:0-17674 GCA_040830325.1 Kordiimonas sp.
AGCTTGATGAACAAAAACGCCAGATCCATGGCTCTGCTGCCATTAGTTACAAAAACAATAGTCCTGACACGCTTAGGTATCTATGGCTGCAGTTAGACCAAAACCGATTTTCAAAGCACTCAGACGCCTATGCCACCATCGCACGAGGCGGTAACGATGCAAAAAAAATGGGATATGATGCCCTCCGCTTTCTAGACCTGACAAAAAGTAAAGACTGGGGCCATCAGCTTAATTTAGTAAAATCAGACGATAAAAACTTAGACTATGTCGTCAACGACACCATGATGCGCGTTGACCTCCCCAAACCACTGAAATCGGGTGACACATTCGAATTCGATATTGAGTGGTGGTTTAATATCCCAGAAGCAAAAATTATGGGAGCCAGAGGTGGCTTCGAGAATTACGAGCGCCACGGCAATGACATCTTTTTTATATCACAGTGGTTTCCACGTCTCGCCGCATATACTGACCTAAAAGGATGGGAACATAAGCAGTTCCTCGGCACAGGTGAATTCACCCTAGAGTTTGGCGACTATGATGTTGAAATCACCGTTCCAGCAGATCATATCGTCGGCTCAACTGGAGAGCTAAAGAATGCAAAAGACGTTCTTACAAGAGCGCAACGTGACCGCTTTGAACAAGCAAAAACTGCTGACAGGCCTGTTTTCATAGTTTCTAGGGAAGAAGCTCTGGAGAATGAGAAAGAAGGCACTGATGAGGTGAAAACTTGGCACTTTATAGCCAAGGATGTCCGAGATTTCGCCTTCGCGTCATCTAGAAAATTTGTATGGGATGCCTGGGGTGTGAAGATGCCTGACAGCGATCGTATTGTTATGGCCCAGTCTCTATACCCTGATGAGGGCATGCCTCTATGGGACAAATACTCTACTCAAGCAATTGCACATACTCTTGATACCTATAGTCGGTATTCAATTGAATACCCTTACCCAACAGCATGGTCTGTTATGGGGCCAATTGGCGGTGGTATGGAGTATCCGATGATCACCTCAAACGGCCCACGCCCCGTTATCGAAAAAAGTGAAGATGGCGAAGAAACACGCACTTACTCAAAAAGCTCAAAATACGCCCTAATTACAATCGTCATTCATGAAATCGGTCATATCTATTTTCCGATGATAATCAACTCGGATGAGCGCAACTGGTCGTGGATGGATGAAGGTCTCAACAGTTTCCTTCAAACAAATGCTGAGCGTGAATGGGAAGAAAACTATCCAGGCTGGTTCGGTCAGCCTAAATCCGCCATACCATATATGACATCCCCTCACCAAACACCGATCATGACTCAGGCAGATAGTGTCTTAGGGCATTTCCAAAACTCATACACAAAGCCCACAGTTGCACTTAGTGTTCTTCGCGAAACAGTTATGGGCAGAGAGCTGTTTGATTTTGCCTTCAAAGAGTATTCTCGCCGTTGGGCTTTTAAGCGCCCCTACCCGGCTGATTTTTTCCGCACTATGGAAGATGCTTCAGCACAGGACCTTGACTGGTTCTGGCGTGGTTGGTTCTACACTACAGATCACGTAGATGTAGCACTTAAAGGGATTACACACGCTCGTATCAGCACACAAAACCCTGAAATAGAAAACCTGATTAATCGGGCCAAAAATCAAAAGGACCGTGTTTACATCGGTGAAATGCGTAATCAGCAATCCGGTATAAAATATCGTACCGATGCCTTTCCTGAATTGCTGGATTTTTACAACGAAAACGACGACTTCATTGTAACGAAACAACAAAAAGACGCCTACGAAGGAACCCTAAGAGGACTAAAAGACTGGGAAAAAGAACTACTGCAGTATGGCCATGAACTATACTTTATCGACTTTGAGAATATAGGCGGCCTTGTTACGCCATTAGTGCTTGAGGTGACTTACGCGGATGACAGTAAGGAAGAAATTCGTATCCCTGCTGAGATTTGGCGGAAAAATGCGAAGAAGGCTACAAAACTTATCGTCCGTGACAAGGAGATAAAAGGCATCAAACTCGATCCTTGGAATGAGCTTGCCGATGCTGATATGAGTAACAATTCTTGGCCTCAAGAGATTAAAAAGTCGCGTGTGGAACTATTCAAAAGCAAAGCAGGGAGAAACCTGATGAAAGAAGTTCTAGACGGGAAGAAAGTCGACGATTCAGATAGTGAATAGAATTATGTCTGGATGAAATAACGAAGGGGCCGCCTAGGCCCCTTTTTTATGCCATTAAACCTAAGTTTATAAAATTAAGCACTTTGACGTCTTGCGCCCCACAACTCATACATTTAGGCTCCCCACAATAATATATTATGTTTACAGGGAGCGCATCAATGCGTGTAGTAGGGATTATTTTGGCAGCATGCTTATCTTTGCCTGCAGCTGCAGACGCAATCAAGCAAACCAAGGGACAATATGAAGATAAGTTCCGACAGCTGGAAGAACATCTACCAACCCCTAATGTATACCGAACAGGCTCTGGTGCGCCTGGCCACCAATATTGGCAGCAGAAAGTAGACTATGATGTTGAGGTTCGACTTGAGGAGAAAGCACGTCAAGTTCATGGAAACGCCTCTATAAGCTATGTCAATAACAGCCCTGACACCTTGAGCTACCTTTGGCTGCAATTAGATCAAAACCGTTTCTCTAAACATTCTGACGCTTATGCAACGATTGAAAGAGGTTCAGATGCCTCAGAGCGTATGACCTATAAAGCGCTACGTTTCATTGATTTAACGCGCGGCACAGATTGGGGGCATCAAATCAACTCTGTCACAACTGGTAATGAAAACCTTCGTTACACAGTGAATGATACTATGATGCGTGTTGACCTTCCTAAACCATTAAAATCAGGCGAACGTTTTGAATTTGATATCAGCTGGTGGTTTAACATACCCCAAGCCAAGGTCATGGGAGCGCGTGGCGGATTTCAAAATTATGAACGCCACGGCAACGACGTTTTCTTTATTGCACAATGGTTTCCGCGCCTAGCCGCTTATACCGATCTTAAAGGTTGGGAACATAAGCAATTTCTGGGCTCTGGCGAATTCACACTAGAGTTTGGTGACTATGACGTACGAGTAACGGTACCAGCAGACCACATTGTTGGTTCTACTGGCGAACTGCAAAACACAAATCAAGTGCTAACTACCAAGCAACGTCAGCGCTACGAAGAGGCCAAAACGGCTGAACGCCCTGTTTTCATCGTTACACGTGAAGAAGCACTCGCAAACGAAGCCGACGGCACTGATGAGACAAAAACATGGCACTTTAAAGCGAAAAACGTGCGCGATTTCGCCTTTGCTTCATCACGAAAATTTATATGGGATGCGATGGGCGTCAAAATGCCTGAAAGTGGCCGCACTGTTATGGCGCAATCACTATACCCAGAAGAAGCCATGCCTTTATGGGACAAATTCTCTACGCACGCAATTGCCCACACACTTGATACCTACAGTCGATACTCTTTTGAGTACCCCTACCCCGTAGCATGGTCAGTACACGGCCCAATTGGCGGTGGTATGGAGTATCCTATGATCACTTCAAATGGATACCCTCCAACTATAGAAAAAAAGGAAGATGGTAGCGAGGTTCGCACCTATGGAAAACGCAGTAAATATGGGCTTATTTCAGTAATCATCCACGAAATTGGCCACATCTATTTCCCGATGATCGTAAACACAGATGAACGCAACTGGGCATGGATGGATGAGGGCATCAACAGTTTTATTCAGACGATGGCTGAGCGAGAGTGGGAATCTTACTATCCTTCTCGTTATTCACCACCAAGTGTCGCAATTCCATACATGACCAGTGTCAACCAGACACCTATCATGACACAATCCGACAGCATCTTGGGTTACTGGCAAAATTCATATGTCAAGGCAGCAGCTGCTTTAGGTGTGTTACGGGAAACTGTAATGGGGCGTGATTTATTTGATTTTGCGTTTAAAGAGTATGCAAAACGCTGGAAATTTAAACGTCCTTATCCAGCAGATTTCTTCCGCACTATGGAAGACGCATCAGGAAAAGATCTCGATTGGTTCTGGCGCGGTTGGTTCTATACAACAGACCACGTAGATATATCCATTTCAGGGGTTACACACAGTAAAATCAATACGCAAAACCCGGAAGTTGAAAACCAGTTCAAGCGCGAAAAAGCACTGCAGGATAGAGAGTATATTGCTGATATAAGAAATAAGCAGGAAGGCACCGCTTTACGCATTGATAAATTCCCTGAACTGCTCGATTTCTATAATGAAAATGACGACTTTATTGTTACCCAACAACAACGTGAAGCCTATGAAACTACGTTAAGGGGCCTAAAAGACTGGGAAAGAGAACTACTACAATATGGTCACGAACTATATTTTATCGACTTTGAGAATATCGGGGGCTTAGTTTCACCGCTGGTCCTACAAATCGACTATGCAGATGGCAGTAATGAGGAATTACGTATCCCAGCAGAGATTTGGAGAAAAAATGCTAAGAAGGCGACAAAACTTATCGTTCGCGATAAGCAGATTGAGCGCATCTCGCTGGACCCGTGGCACGAAACGACGGATGCAGTCGAATCCAATAATGTTTGGCCTCGTGAAATTGCGAAATCACGCGTTGAACTATTTAAAAGCAAACCAAGGCGCAACCTTATGAAGGAAGCCCTTGACGGGGAAGCGAACGAAAAAAGTAACTGATGACTGAAGAGTTCAGCCAATTTTAGTCAAATTTTCATAACAGGGGCTTCGGCCCCTTTATTTTTGACCAAAACGTCAGGAAAGCCCGTTACTCTAATGTAACTTGACAAACTAAGCCACTTACAGTTCCTTGCTAGCTCGGGAGCAAAAAGAAAAGAGCTTTGAGTTTGTTGCGTAACGTCAAAGTATTAGTGGGCTTGGGGGTGTTGGCCCTGATATCTATTGTAACTGCGCTGATAAAACCTACGTCCACATATGTAGATGTAGTTTTGTTTGTAGCAGCAGTGTGTGTACTTGCTTTTTCTACCCTAACTCTTTTCCTAAGTTCTGCTAGCAACGATAACTCAAACGAAGGTTGGTTACTTGATCCTGATGGATTACCTGATGCAATTGTCGTTACGGACTTGAATGGCAACATAAAATCTTCAAACCATGCAGCTAGAGAGATCTTACCGAACTGTGTGAGTGTTGCCTCGATAAAAGAGTTATTCGATGAATGGCATAGTGAACTTCCTGATCGGCAACAAGCTGATCAGGTGCTAGACGCGGTTTTATCTGCGCCGGATTTCCAATATTCAGAAACGTTGCAGCTTGCCAGTGGCAAGTCCATAGAGCGACAAACCCGCCCATTGCCCGGCCAGGCATCACGATTATGGATTATGCGTGATTTAACGCACCTGCAGACTGCAAATATTGATAGTGCCATGCACAATACTATGGTTGAGGCAGATGCCGCCCGAACAGCGGAACTTGCGGAACAATTATTTCACGCCAAAGCTGAGCTCGAGGAAAAGCAAGCAGAGCTTAGGCGTTTGGCACACACTGACTCTCTAACCGGACTACTTAATAGGCGTCGCTTCACCTCTTTAGGAGAGGATGCCATCGCCAACGCAGAACCCTCAAATTTATGGGTTATCATGATGGATATTGATCATTTCAAACGCATCAATGATACGTATGGGCACGCTGCTGGTGATATTGCCATCAAAGATTTCGCCACTATCAGCCAGAACGAAGTGGGTGAAAACGGTTTCGTTGGCCGCATGGGTGGTGAAGAGTTCGCGGCAATTCTCGAGGCTTCCGATATGAATAAGGCGATCCGGCTTGCGGAAGCGATACGAAAAAAGACAGCTAACCATCAAACAATTGCTGACACAGAAAAATTCCGTTTCACGGCAAGTATTGGTGTTGCTCCATGGCTTGAAGGTGAGGTTTCTATCGAAGCCGCACTCGACCGCGCAGACCAAGCGCTATACAGTGCCAAATCATATGGTCGTAACCGAGTTGTCGGTTATGAATTCGCCCAGGTGTAAAAGTTAATAAGTAAAGATCATGAAACGTTTGATAACATGCCTCATCCTATTGGTGAGCTCACAAGCCCCTGTCATTGCTCACAATGTCTATAGCTCGTTTACATCTTTGGAATGGAATGCGTCAGACAACTCAATTGAAGCGGTAATTGAGCTGCACGCGCATGAGTTAGAAGCAAAGCTGTCAGTTATCTTGAATGAACGCCTTACCTTCCTGGAGGACGCTGACTATAGCAAACTCGAAAAAGCAGCAGCACAATATATACCACAACACGTTCAGTTGGCAGCCGACGGTATTGCTACACCTTTGATCTATCTTGGTATGGAAAGTGAAGGCCAAATCATCAGAGTTTACTTTGAAGCAGATTTAGCCAAAGCCCCTAAACGCCTGGAGTTTATGAATTCAATTTTGCTCAATGACCTGCCAGGGCAGGTAAACACAGTTGTAGCCCGCGTCCATAACGAACGTTTAGGTGACGAAATCACAGCAGATTCAGGGCCAGCAGAATTCACATTTAAGTGAGTTTCTCCTCTTGCTTGCCACAATTATGCTTATTACTGTTCACCTATCAAAAATTGAAAAGATGTAGTCATTAATGATCAAATTTCGTTCCGCCAAGCCCCTGCTCTCTTTTTGCTTGCTATCAATTAGCTTAGCACTACCTGCACACGCTCAAAGCGCTAAAGAACAGCGTGAGGCACGGATTATCGATACAGCTCGTCAGAGTGCTCAACTGGCTGGTGGTGCACGCTTCTGCCGTGTAGACAATGAAACCATTGATGAGTTTATCGGGCTGACAGACGCGAGAATTGCAGTGCTCGCAAGAGACGACTACGAAAAAGTGCTTGGAAAGCTCGAGTTTAAAAACATGCTGACTGCTCATAGTGCCAAGATGCCGAAAGGCGGCTGTGAAACGCTCATTGCTCGATTTAACGCAGTTATGCGTAACCCAAACCAACGTTAATACTAGTTTGCATCTAAATGAGACAAGACGTGCCAATGTTGCGGCGTACGTCTGTAATCCCGCTTGACTATCTGGTCAGCAACCTAAAAACTAAATATATGAGACAGCCAACAACAGACGCACCCGTTTACACGAAGTGCTAACAATACAAAGGAGAGTATTGGTGATAAATTTTGATACCCATCTGCGCACTATTGTAGCGAGCCTAGCAGTTAGTGCATTTGCTCTATGCGCAGCACCAATATACGCCCAAGACGAAGAACCTGAGAAACCTGCTACGGCAAAAAAGCAGGAAGCTGAAGATAAAACCAGCGAAGAAAAAAAGCCTGAGGAAGCTGACGATAAGTCAGATGATAAAAAAGAAGAAAAAGAGAAGAAGAAAAAAAAGAAACTCATTAAAGATATCGTCAAAGACCATGAGGTAATTGACGGGCTATTTAAATTATACCGTGATCCGAAAACTGGTTCCCTACACATGGAAGTGGGTGCAGATCAGCTTGATAAGGAATTCATTTACTTCTCGCACACAGCAGATGGCGTTGTGGATGGCGGCCACTTCCGCGGCCAGTACCGCACCCAAAAGGTTCTTAAATTCAACAAGCATTTCGACAAGTTGGAAATAACGGAACTAAATCCCTACTTTTATTTCGACCCTGAAAGTGAAATAGCAAAAGCGCAAGACGCAAATATTAGCAATGCCACGCTTTTCACAACAAAAGTGAAAGCTACGTCCGAAGACGACAGCAAATACCTCATCAATGTAGACGGGTTGTTTAAATCGGAAGCTCTTGATCAGGTTAAAGCGTCAGCGGTGCCGAACACAAAACCATGGGAACGTTTTAATCTTGGAAAACTTTCTGGCAGTAAGACACGCATTTCTTCTGTTAAAAACTTCCCAGAAAACACATTTGTAACAACGGACTACGTGTATTCAAACCCTGCGCCAATGAATCGCGGCAGAGGCTTCGAAATAACTGATGCCCGGAATGTAAAAGTACGCATCCAGCACTCTCTGCTTGCAATGCCGGAAAATGATTTCAAGCCGCGTTTTGATGACGCTCGGGTTGGCTATTTCCTTGATTATGTAAATGATATGACCGACCGAGGTGCAACACCTTGGCGTGACATGATTAATCGTTGGAATTTGGTCAAAAAAGATCCAAATGCCGCTGTGTCGGAGCCCGTGGAACCAATCGTTTGGTGGATTGAAAATACAACACCAAATGAGCTGCGTCCAACCATCAAAAAAGCAGCAGAAACATGGAACATTGCTTTTGAAGCTGCAGGCTTCAAAGACGCCATTCAGGTTAAAATCCAACCTGATGACGCTGAATGGGATGCTGACGATGTTCGCTATAATGTTCTACGTTGGACATCAAGTCCTCGCCCACCGTTTGGCGGTTACGGCCCAAGCTTCACTAACCCGCGTACAGGCCAAATTATCGGTGCAGACATTATGCTGGAATATAGCTTCCTAACCAATCGCATAAATGCCAGCAATATTTTTGATAATGCGATGCTGGAGACTCTAAGCGAGGAAGAAAACTCAGCACTAGACTTATTAAACAAGCATGCAATGAACTGCAGCATGGCAAACCATCTTCAGCTCAATAACATGGTTGGAAAAACACTAAACTCCGCCATTAATGGCAGCGAAGCAGCCTCAGCTCAACTCGTAGAAGAGTCCATCTACTATCTCGTACTCCATGAAATTGGCCACACGCTTGGGCTTAATCATAACATGAAGGCAACTCAAAGTCGGTCTTACGACACTGCACACGAGAAAAGTGCTCAGGAGGCCGGTCTGGTTTCCTCAGTTATGGACTATCCATCAATTAACTTTGCGCCTAGAGGAAAGTCGCAAGCTCATTACTACACAACAAAACCAGGTGCTTATGACATATGGGCGATCCAGTTTGGGTACAAGCCGGAACTCGACGACGAAGCCCAGAGAGAGGCGCATCTAGCGCGTTCAAACGAAAAGCTTCTGGCTTTTGGTAATGACGCCGATGATATGCGCTCTGCTGGTAAGGGTATTGATCCGCGCGTAAACATCTATGACATGTCAGATGACGCTGTACAATTCGCAGCTGACCGTCTCGAGCTTGACCAAGTAGCCATGGGTGAATTGAAAGATAAATTCACTAAAGAAGGCCAAAGCTACCAAGAACTTAGAAACGCATATATCATCCTAACAACAGACATGGCATGGCAAGGACGTGTTATATCTCGCTATATTGGTGGTGTTTACGTTGATCGTTCAACTGCCGGCCAAGACGGAGCCTCTGCTCCTTACCGCCCTGTAGAAAAAGCTAAGCAAAAGAAGGCGATGCAACTAATCAGGGATTATATTCTAGCGCCTGACGCATTTGCTGCAGATCCTTCACTTATTCAGCATCTAGCCATTCAACGACGCGGCTTCTTCCATTTCGCGGGGACAGAAGACCCCAAAATGCACTCACGAGTTAGTGTGATCCAAGCTGATATTTTATCGCACATACTGCACCCTAGAACACTGCTCCGTATTACAGACAGTAGCTTGTATGGAAACGACTATTCCATCACAGAAATGATGGGTGATCTTACTGATGCAGTGTTTGAGGATGACAGCAGAGGTTCTGTTAACTCATACAGGCAAGAGCTTCAAATCATGTATGTAAAAGGGCTTATAGGTATCTTGTCTGGTGAGAACTATGACTATATTGCCCGTTCAAACGCGCTAGGTAGCCTTAAAGACATCCGTAAAAATATGGATCGTTGGCGCGGTGATGCATCAGCTCGAGTTCATCGCCAGCACATAGCTTTCCTTATCGACAAAGCTCTAGAAGTCTACAAAGGATAAATCACTCAAAGGAGAGCCACAATTACATTATTTTGTGGCTCTCTGACCAATCCCTCGCCAAACGCTGTGCCTTAGCAATACTTCTACGATCAAGCTCAAGCGCAACATCATGCCGGTCTACTTCAGCACGGCGTAGCCCACGTTCCACCGCTAGGTTAAACCACTTGTGTGCTTCCACAAAGTCTTGTTGCACGCCCTGCCCTGTGGAATAAAGTAATCCTAAATCATAAAGGGCTTCAGCCCTTCCATCTTCGGCCATCGCCAGGCGTTCTGCCACATAATCATATAAATAGGTGTCTTTTTGCCCCATGTTGCCTCTCCACCTAACTTAAGCCAATAAATCGGCCAAGCTTCAGCTAAAACGAACGCAAAACGAACAAATCAGTTCGGGGCATGATAAGATGCGTACTCGTTTACTTTCCAAAACGAGTGTTGTTGCTTGGATACTAGCAGATTAGCCAATAACCACGAAGAACTTTAGTTTATCACAGTTTTGAAAGGATAATCATCCTACGTATTTAAGCTGCGGCACCTCGCAGCATCTATCTGCCGGAAGTTGAATTCGTGCCCTAGTTCCAACGCCTTGGGTGCTCTCCAGTGAAAATTTTCCACCATGTGCTTCCACAAAAGCCTTTACCAAAGGAAGGCCAAGGCCACTACCTTCAAATCGTTTATCATATCCGGCTTCGGCCTGCACGAAGGGTTCTAATACCCTATTTAGTGATTCTTGATCCATTCCTGGGCCATTATCACACACGCAAATTTCTACCACACCAGAAGGCATATGAAACATTTCTAGCAATACCGAAGAATGATCAGGTGAGAACTTTATTGCATTAGAGGTAAGGTTCATTAAGGCTTGTTTTATCACCCTCGCATCAACATAAAGCTCAAGGTCGGCATCAAAACCAACAGCTCGTAAAGTGACCCCCTTAACCATTGCCATACCGTCCATCACACTGATTACCTGGTCAGCGATATCTTGGGAGCAATAATAGTCTTCACCTAAAGAAAAAGCGCCTGATTCAATTTTCGACATATCGAGTATTGAGTTAATGACACTAAGAAGGTGCTGGCCGCTCGATTTGATATCATGCATATAGCCGGAAAAGTCTTTAACATCCTTTCCTCTATCAACTTCACTGATCACAAAATCTGAAAAACCAATAATGGCATTAAGCGGCGTACGCAATTCATGGCTCATGTTTGCGAGGAATTGTGTTTTAGCACGGTTGGCGGCCTCTGCCTCAGTTTGAGCAATTTCCAAGGCAGCCATACGCTGCTCTGCACGCATCATATTGTCCCGGAGCAAAGTCGCAGCTGTGCCAATACCTTTATAGAATCCATTTTCAGTCACAATGAAACCATGTTGCAGAGCACCACCATTATGGTCCACCAACAGCGCATTTAGGCTATCAACTGAGGAGTTTTCATCGATAATAAGTGGGTGGGCATCCATTAGCTCAGTGACGGGTTTTCCTTCATATAGAGGTCTTCCAAATCTATCAGCAAGTTTGGTTAGGAAATCGATCCTCTTCAACAAGCCAATTGGTCGCCCTTTAAGTACCACGGGTATTGCAGCCAAATCCGCGTCACTAGTAAACCGCTCGTATACCTTGCCACATGTCTCAGCAGGACTAACAGGTAGCACAAGTTGTGAAACAATGATGTCATTTGTCATTTTTCTATCCTCATTATAGAGGTAATTTGCGCATCATTTGTTACTGGATTATGACATATATCTACAAAGCGGCTTCAATTTGCTTTGAAGCACCTACACTATTCGTTAACCCTTTTAACTGATTATTAAATCTCCGTTTCAAACAAGAGGAATATGAATTGAACACAGAGCCTTCACCGATCCGAATTCTCGTGGTCGAAGACTCCCAATTTCAGTCTAAAATAATTCAGTATAGTTTAGGTGCAATTGATCAGATTCTATTAGACACTGTTGCTTCACATGCTGCGGCAATTGAGTGTCTAGAAGCTCGTGAAAATGCCTATGACATTGCTCTTGTTGATCTAAACTTGCCAGACTCTGACGTCGGTGAATGCGCAAGAGAAATATTGAGTCGGAAAATATCAACCATCGTATTCTCTGGTGTTGTTAACTCGGAATTAAAAGCTGAACTTTTTCAGTTAGGTATTATTGATTACATAGCAAAAGACAGTCCGGTCGCGATTGACTACTTACAAAAACTTGTGATGTTTCTAGCTCAGCAACAAGGAAAACGAGTGCTTGTCGCCAACAACAACACCCAAATTCGGCGACAACAGGTTCGCATGCTAGAAAACCTTAAACTATCCGCCTGGGCATGCAGGTCTCGAGATGAGGCCTTAAAACTGCTTGATCAAAAAGAAGAGTTTTCTTTGGCTCTTATCGGCAAAACTACCGGTGAAGAAGACGGCATTGAACTTGTTCGCACTATGAGGTCAAAACAAAAAGCCTCCGAGCTTGCTATTGTAGCCATCCCTGAGCCCAATACTGACCAAGCATCGCAGTATTTAAGGTACGGCGCGAATGACTTTCTACAGCAACCCTACACGCCAGAAGAGTTTCAGTGTCGCATCCGTAACGCCGTTCAGATGCAGCAACAACTCCAATCTCTTGAACGCGCGGCAACAAGGGACTTCCTGACAGGCTTATTAAACCGCCGAGCCTTCTTTGAAGTTGGGGAGCCGATTTTTGCACAGGCTTTACGCAAAGACGCTTCTTTTTCCCTCGCGATGATTGACATTGATCACTTCAAAAACGTCAATGACACTTACGGCCACGATGTAGGCGATAAAGTAATTTATGAGGTCGCCCAAGCTCTCAATGAACAGAGACGCTCCGCCGATGTATTGGCGCGCTTCGGCGGGGAAGAATTTTGTCTACTTATGCCCGATCTGCAAAAGGAAAACGTGCAAGCTTTGTTTGAACGCTACCAAGAATCCATTGCAAACATTGACTTTTCTGATATTGAGCCTGATTTAAAGGTTACTGTAAGTATCGGTATTGCAACAACACCCTACCATTCGCCAGATCAAATGATTAAAATGGCAGACGAAGCCTTGTATGAGGCAAAAGAAACCGGCAGAAACCGGTTTATAATCCGCTAGCCCCTGAAAGGGCATACGATTGCCATTTTGCTGCCTCCTTTCCAAAGCATGCTTTCCTCACGTTAATGCTGGATAGGAAATCACCATGTCTACTTTCTCTTTGAAATACGCAGTCGCCTTACCTTTAGCGCTGTTTGCAGGTGCATGCGCACCAGACTTGTCATCTGGAACATATGACGCACACTCAGTTGGTGAAGTTAGACGTGTTGAGCGTGGCACCATTGAGAGTTATCGCTGGGTAAACATAAAAGGTAGTAGCGGAGTAGGCACTCTTGCAGGCGCTGGTGTTGGTGCTGCAGCTGGTTCAACAATTGGCAACGGTGCGGGAAGTGTTATTGGTGCAATTGGTGGTGCCTTACTCGGCGGTGCCATTGGCTCAGGTATCGAAAAGTCAGCTTCGTCACAAGGCGGTTTTGAATATGTCATTCGGACAGAAAGCGGTTCATTGGTGACAATGGTACAAGCCGACAAGGAACCTTTACCGGAAGGAGTTCCTGTCCTGATATTATTCAATGGATCCAGAAGCCGTATTGTTTTTGATCACAATGCGGAACGCCCTAGCGCAGAATAAAAAAGTTACCTATAATTCAAGCCCCAAACTTCTTTAAGTTTGGGGCTACTTTGTAAAAAAAGGGATAGTGATTCACTATCCCTTTTTATCATTCGAGTTCATAGAACAAGCTTTGTTCTAATCATCATATTCATATTCTACTGTCCACTTGGTGCACACATACTCACCTTGTCTGGTTTCATAGCGCATGCAGGTTTTGATTTCCCTTGGTGGCTGATACGTTTCAACCTCATATGCATGACGCCCTCCGGCATCGTACACTACACCTGCTGCTGGAGTATGGACCACGTCATTTGACTGAGTAGCACTCGCCCCAATCGCTGCGCCAACAACAGAGCCGATAACGGCACCTGCGGTTTTGTCTCTACCACCATCAATTTCAGCGCCAATTATACCACCGACGATACCACCCAGCAGAATGCCTGCCACCTGATTACCAGATGAGGATGAACTATAATGGTGATCATCATGGTATGTCACATGCACATCGTGGTGCGCATGAGGGCAATAGTCACCATAATGATAATGATGATGATGATGGCTCCAACGCCATGTTGAATGACGGTGATAATAACCTGACGTTACAGGCCAATGCCCAAAATAATAGTCCCGACCATAATAGTAACCATTGGGATAACCATTATAATAACCGTTATGATAGCCAACACTGAAACCAAAACCGGAATAATAAGGGGTAAATCCGAAGAACACATCTACATCACGGTACCAGCGGTCCCGATACCACCAGTCTCGGCGATAGTTGCCACGGCGACGGTCTCTAACGCGGCCACGATCCCAGTTTGAGTTACCCCGATAAGCATGATCTCGGGCATAATCTAATTCACGTACACGGCTTGCAGGACGACCACGATCATTTACTGATCCTCTCACCACACGGCGACTATCACGCGTGGTGCGGGTACCAGCATATCCTGTATATCTGTTACCATTTGCATCACGGCGTACAATCACATCACGCTGTGCTTCGGAAATCGCCCTATTGCGTTCAATGTTCCGCACTGTACGGCGCTGATTATTGACAACCTGACTACGCGTTCGGCTTGCTCTAGCACGTTCTGTACTACGAGAGTTGCCACGGTCACGAACAGCAGTATCCCTTGCGCGTGTAATTGTTTGGGTATTGCGTGAACTAGATGGGCGAACTGCCCTATTTTCATTTACCCTATTTGGCGCTGTTGCTCGCTGCCTGTTTTGGCTAGAGCCGCGATCACGTACCGCCGTGTCCCTCGCCCGAGAAACCTGACTAGATGAGCGGCGAACAGATCGTTCAGTGCGCGCACTTGAACGACGCTCCGAACTCTGTGCCCTTGGTGCAGATCGTTCCTGTGCGCGGCGTGGTGCCGATGAACGAGCTCTCTCTGGTCTGGATTGTCGCGCGTTACTGCGGTCACCGCGGCTTCGCTGAGCGCGTTCTTGCTTTGCACGATCTTGATCGCGGTATCTGCGATCATCACTGCCTGCGGAAACAGCTTCCATAGGCAACAAAATTGCTGTCGTAGTTAGTAGGATCAATGACTTTTTAAACATGCAAAGCTCCATTTCTTATGACGCTTATTATAAGCGATGAAACTGAACCATGCATGAATTCTAAGGGCCTATTGAATTCAGCTTTCTCTGAACCAACGACAAATGCTCGGACAGCTTTCACAATAGAAAGCTGCCAGTGTCGAATGGCAAAAATATGGCGCTCAGATGAACAACTGGAATTAAATCGTCAATTGATCCGCTATGGGAAGCCTTCGTATCCGTTTACCGGTTGCGGCAAATATTGCGTTCACGAGAGCTGGTGCAAATGGAGGCATAGCAGGCTCTCCCATACCTGTTGGCCGTTCAGCACCTTCTATTAAATGAATGTCAATTTCCTTTGGCGTGCGATCAATTCGCGACATTTCATAACTATCAAAATTCGCTTCCTGGACAGCAGCATTTTTAACCGTGATCTCTTGCCCTAAAGCCACAGATAGACCATCCATGATGCATCCTTGAATTTGGGATTCCACACTTAGAGGATTAATCACCAGCCCACAATCCGCTGCTGTTGTAAGCTTCTCCACTGTAAGCCTGCCACCAAGAACACTAACCTCAATCACATGCACCACATAGCTACCATGCGAATAACAACCTGCAATGCCCTGCCCGTGACCTTCAGGCAATAGCTTGCCCCAGCCTGCTTTTTTTGCTGCCAAACGGTAGCATTCAGCCATACGCCCGGTATGATGTGAATATTTCACCACCCTTGGTTCACCTAGAATGCTTAAATTGAACACTAAAGGGTCTATGCCAGCCGCATGCGCCAACTCGTCAAAGAAACTCATCTGCGCAAATGCAGAGTTTACACTTCCCGGTGCACGCCAAGGGCCTCTGGGCACGGGGCTTGGTACAAACCGCTGCTCCATCCTATGATTGGGCACAAACCCAGGTTCAAAATGCCACCCCATCAAGTCATCATACGCCCACTCTACCGGTGGCAAAGTATCTGCGTTGAGGCTGGGATAACCTGAAGATTGGCGCTGCCTCATAGCTATCAACTTGCCTTCACTATCAACACCACCCGTCATTCGATAGTGATTGGCATTGCGATAACGGTCTTGCGTTAACTCATCTTCTCTTGTCCAGCTGACCTTGACTGGTTTCTTAAGCCTTTGTGAAAGGTGAATGGCTTCAGCAGGATAATCCAGCTCCCATCGGCGACCAAATGCGCCACCAGAACGAACAACATCAACCTGAATGTTATCCTGCTTTATGCCAGTCATAGCATAAGCAAGGTCTTGAATGCGGAACGGGTGCTGACAAGGCATTCTCAAATACATGGATGACGCTTTCACGTCAGCAATCGCAGAATGAGGCTCCATCAAAGCATGCGCTACATGCGACACGACATATTTTGCGTCATGCGTTACCTTCGCGTCTTTTATGGCTTTATCATAGTCGCCTTCGTTACGCTTCTGCCCATCAATTTCGCTGACCTTAAAGCCCTCATCCTCGTCTAGAAAGCTGAGACAAGTTTCTTCGGTTTTAGCAGATGAATATCCTTCAAATGATCCGATGTTCCATTCTATTTCAAGTAAGTCTCGTGCTTTCTTTGCAGCCCAGAACGTTTTGGCAATTACCGCAACACCTGCCACCAAGTTCCAAGCTTCAGGAGTTCCGGGGTTTCCTTGCTCGATGTGGACAATATCCAATACGCCTTCTACGGCCCTAGCTGCCCTGTCATCCACAGACTTCAAGGAGCCTGAGAAATGCGGGCAACGAGATATTACTGCATGCACCATGTCATCAATAGCTTGATCTATCCCAAACATTGGCACGCCAGTTACAATATTCCGCCCTGCGGTTATTTGGGTTGGCCTCCCTATTAGGGTGTAGCTTTCTCGGCGCTTTACCGGAACGTCTGGGTTTAGGCTTAATTCAGCAACAGCATTTACTAATTCTGCGTATGAAATACGTGCTCCGGTTTGGGTATTTAAAACGAAGCTTTGCTGTGTTTGCAGAACCGAAGGCCTCACCCCCCATTTTGTAGCAGCAGCACGAAGAAACATATCGCGCCCTTGAGCTGCTATATGCCTCAAGCCTTCCCATGCACGCACTATACTGCGACTACCACCGGAGCCTTGCCAAACGTATGTATGCTCTAGTTGCCCTTTATCATTACGGTGCCGCTTGAGAGGTAACTGCTCAACAGTGATATTTTCCCAGTTGAGATCAAGTTCTTCAGCAATCATCATTGGAATACCAGTGGAGGTTCCCTGCCCCATATCCGCGTTGGGGTTATATATGGTCACATGATTATCACTATGAACCTTGATAAGAGGTACTGTCATCTTATCCGCTAAATAGCCATACTTGGCAGTACCTGAAGCAAACACCCCTCCAGAATAGCTTATGGTCAGCCCACCTGCAGCTAGGAGTAACTTCATTGTATCTCTACGATTAAGCTCCACGACAGTCATTCCATCCTCCATAATATTATGAAGACAGAATATCTCGCCAACTTAACTTTGTATGGCCGCTTACCGCAGCAAAACTCCTTTTAACCGCAAATCGACTTATGCTGAAAGCTGGTCTGCGATTGGCAGGCGTCTAATTCGCTTACCCGTTGCTGCAAAAATAGCATTTGTAAGGGCCGGTGCTGTTGGTGGCATTGCAGGTTCTCCCATACCGGTTGGGCTGTCAGCACCT
>JBFOLV010000208.1:0-11538 GCA_040830325.1 Kordiimonas sp.
ATCGCTGTTATAAACAGGCATGAATACAAACACATCAGAACGACTTTGTACGCCTGGCAGATACTGAGCACGCGCAGGTGCCGCAGCGCCCATTTCTGCACCAGACCAAGCCATTTCCATCGCAGTGCGGCGCACCGGGTCTGCCCCAAGATCAATACCAATTGCAGCCCCTACACTTTCATAGGGTTCCGCATAATATAGGGGGAAGTAAGCTGTGCGTTCACTTGCTGTGCGAATAACGCCATCTTCAGAGAATTCAGAGATTCGGAAACCAGAATATCCACTTGCCACTGCCGCTGATTCCAGATCAACCCTATCGGCATTTCGTACCATTGGCACCCATGCAAGGGTGCGAATACCTGAATGAGTTTCAAGTAACGGCTTTGCGAAACTTGCAAACACCGCTCGGTCAACAACACCAACATTTTGAAACAGCGACCCCGTCGCCGTCAGCAAATCAAAGTTAGCCGATAATAGGCCTTCGAGTTTTTCGACCTGCATTGCCGCGTGCGTATCAAATTTTGCACGAGCTGACCGTTCCTCTGATTGATACAACCAGTAGGTGGAAATTGCAGTAATGAACCCTCCAATCAAGACAACCAAAACGGAAGGTAGTAGCAGTGAAAACAGCTTCTTCTTAATCCGCGGCAACGTGCTTGCCCTTTCTTAGCTCCGGCAAAAAAAGGTAGGCTAAACAGTATTCTAGATTGGTTGCTATAACCTTAATCACACTTCGCGCTTTTTTTTAAAGATTAACCAATCAGAAATACCTAATAATTTAAATAACTTACACCATCTTCAGCATTTTATATTATCAAGAAAAACTAGGCTAATAGCGACCAGACAGCGATATCGACGAATCAGCCAACCTATTTTTCTGCTGCCATATCTCACGGCATTGATATTCTGACCCTGGGTTTCTGGCTAAAGTTGACCGCTGGTATGGCTCATTCTCTACGATCCATTCATGGCCAAATGCACCCGGCTGTATGACAAGGCGCAGACAGGTTTCCACTGGAGAAACTTTATCAAAAAGATCACTAGATACCTGCAACACCAGAGTTTCCCCTTCATGCCGCCAATCAGTAAGAAAAAGCTGATAGCTTTCGAAACGCCCCTCTTCCTCAACCTCCTTTTGCAGCACCTGCGCATAATGTGTTTGCTGCGCCCCGCTATCCAATCGTGCATTCAAAGCTGAATAAACCACCCAGCCCCCAATCATGATGACAATCAGTCCATTAATTAGGCTATAAATCGCAGAAAGTTCTTCAGGTAAAACGCTTGAGCCATGCGCTTTATGAAGTCTCTTACGCCGCCGGAGAAAGACACCGATCCACAACAAGGCGACAGGCCCACTTAAGTAAAAGGAGTTCCAAAAAATTGACTCCCCCGGTGCTGCTCCACTTGCAAGGTCATTGCTCGGCATTACCGCTATTAGAACGACCAAAACAACCGCAAGGAAAAACAAGGCAACATCAAAAGCGGTCCCCATAAGCAACCGATCCGGTTTGGTCTCTTCAAAATTCCAATGCATGATGACCCCCAAAGTCTCGCATGCTGTTGTTGTATGCTATCGTGCCATATCTCTTTTTGCAGAGGCATTTACCACATAAGTGTACTCCGATTTTGGGGTGCAATCACTGAGAAAGAATCCTTTAAAAAACGACACTTAGAAAAAAGATTACAAAACGCTGAAACCCTTTCAATCTGCGCGTGTGACACACGTTTCCTATTCTGATATACCTATTATTTACCAAAGCTATACACTTCTGCCATAGTATGGGTAGGGAGCCATAATTCAGGGGGTATTATGCTAGTTTCGCTCAGCGCGCATATCAGAAAATCACGTTACTTGCTCAGCAAATTCCTGATAGCGGCTATCCTTTCATACTTCCCGGCTAAAGCCTCTGCGGAAAAAGATGTTATTCAGATTTATGCTTCAGAAAGCAGCTTTTCAGACAAGTACGGACACAGTGCATATTATAAAGATTTAGCTGCCATAATTTTACCCCATGAGGGTATTGAACATGAACTACAGATAGCGCCCCATATGAGATCTGCTCATTTATTCACAGCTGACCCAAAATCTTGCCGATTGCCCTCTAACTTAAAAGCTCTCTCTAAAAATTTTAACCGACCAGTTCCTGAAACCTACGTCGAGAGCCTACCTTTCTCACACAACAACGTACATGTGTTTTCAGGACCGGGCACAACCCCTCCATCTCATATTTCTGAACTTATAGGGAAAAAAATCGCCATACCAACAGGCTCTAGGTATCTCATGCAATATGACTTACCAGATACAACGATCGTCAATACCGATACAGACAGTGTTCGTACTGAAATCCTAATGTCAAAGCGCGTCGACTTTATGCTGGGCTCAGTTCCCTCAGTGCGGTTAGTGTTTAAAAAACTATTGGGGCCTTGGCCTGAATATAATCCATCATTCATTATATCAAGCTATACACTTCATCTCGCGTGCCACAGCACGCCGCAAGCGAAAGAACTCATAGAATTAGTGAATGCACGCATTGCTGCTGCACGCGATAACGGGGAACTAGACCAGCTTCACAAACAGCATGGTTTGATACCCTAAAAACATAGGAGAACCAGCACTAAAAGCACTGGTTCACCCCTTAGGCTGCTTGATAGAAATGGCGCTTTGGATTGTAAGATAAACACTCGTGTGTGTTATGTTCAAACAACATGAATAAATCATCCCCAGCGTCATAGTCATAGAAGTCTGGGTCTAAATTCAAACGATAACCACCACTGAAAATGAATACAAAACAATCATCTTCAGCGTCATGCTCAACATCCAACAATCGCTCCCCTGACAACTGAGCTAAAATTGCCCCAGCCAGTGCGTTATCGCTTTCACGTCTCCACAATATACGGCTATCGCCCTTATAGAGATCCCAATCACACATATAGACCCATAAATGCCAATCAAACTGCGGCTCGTTCGTAATGGCATCTCGGCCTTGTTCGTTACCAAAATCGAAAGTGATGTGTCCGCCAAAACCTCGCCGTGCTTGCGCAACAGCCAGTGGTAAGCAGGCCCTAAATTTCTCAAACCTATGCGTAGCCGACGCAGGTGTCGGCAACTGCAATATCGCACTCATGTCACTATCCCAACCTACTCTCTGGCTTATCACCAGAATGATCAAAACTGCGGCTTAATTCATCTCGTATCTTCATCATGATACGGCCAAGCATATTCTTACCAGTGCCTGTTGCCCCCACACCCCAGTGGGTATTCACTGGCGATGCTTCGATAATTTCTTCACTACCTGTTGCCTTAAGAGCATCTCGCAGGCACGGATGTTGGCGGAATTTCTCGCGTATAGCGGCCTCCATCACATCATCGCGTACAACTTCCCAGTCATTTCTGAGCGCGTCTGGCCGCTGCCGGGCGAGTGCTTTCGCTTCAAACGCATACATGGCTGCCCTTACCTCTGCCTGCAATTCTTTGCATTCGAAACGCTGGGCCTGCACATAGTGTTCCACAGTTGGCCAATGCTCATCACCAAGTTTAATTGGGTGCGCAGACGTGGTGCGGAAATCCGGATGCGTTTCCTTACGGGTGTTAAAAAATATAGCCATTTTTCAAGCCCTCCTATGTGCCTGAGTGGTAGTATGCTTTTCAAATTAGGGCGAAACTTCGCCCAAAATTCGCTCAATTTTTGTCACCAAGCTTACAGTTTGATGACGATGTTTCGTTTACCCCTAGAACCGCTCTACAAACGGCCCCTATCCTCGCTTAATGGACCCGGGTTCTTCTTGTGTTTTTAGCTCTGCTTTTAGCTTTACTCCGCCTGGCACACCTTGTTGACGGACTGCCCCCTGACCGGAGAGAAGGTCAATTGAAGCAGTCCGCCAAGGGAGCGCATGCCCATATCGGGAAAAAGGGCATGCAGGGGGGAATTTTGCTGTATTTTCAGTCGCTATTCTCATCATCAATCTCGGTTTCTTTTCGCTGCTGCTTCTTCGCTTTCCTTGGCCGAGAATTTAGTTTTTCTTTTCATTTCAACTTGAGAAACAGGTAGCGAACTATAATTACGGCAGAAATAACTAGCCGCAAATATTCTCGAATAAGATGTGTTAATACAATTAAGTGAGCAAAAGGCATTACGGGAAGTCACCGCCGCTTTCGCAAAATTAGTCGACCAAAGACCTAACACTTCAACAATAGAATTGAAGAATTGTCTCTTGGTACCTGTAAATAATCTTTTTGTATGCTGGGCCATGTTGCACTTCCTTTCGCTTTGGCCTTAAAAATAAAAAATCCTCCGGGACGCTTCGGTCTGGGAGGATGTCTTGGCTTCAGCAGTGCAACTTGTCAGGTTGTTATATCACTCTGGAGAACTCCTCCTGGACGCCCATAATGACGCCCGCCTGGCCACGCATAAAGAGCGAGGCAAGCTTGTCATTGTGTTTGTATGTCCAAAGAGTGGTCATCTAATTTAAATCCAGTTGGTAATACTGCCAGCGCACCGTGCGAAGGCTTTTTTTCACCGTTGGCACAATTTATAAGCCGCAAAATTTACGTATGTCAACTACAAGAGGGAAATATTTTGAAAAAGATTTTCTAATGCATATAAAAACAACGAGAGTGACCGATGCGCACAAACTGATTTTCCCTAAACACCAATGTGCCCCTAAGCACAAAAAAAGGGGCGTCTAAAACGCCCCTTTTTCATTCAATATTTTTATACCATCAGGAACGAAGCTCGTTAATGAAAGTATCTGCTTCACCTGATAGAGCCGACGTTTTGTCAGACAAAGCGCTCACAGCACCTGCGGTCATTTCCGCTGCCTTGGAAACCCTGCTTGCAACGCCGTCTAGCTCACCCACTGAGCGACCAGCCTCAACAGTATCAGCAGCAGCCATTTGAGCCGCTCGAGCGATCTCTTGCGTCGCTGTAGATTGCTCACCAACAGCCACTGAAATACTCGCTGAGTTCTCACTAATCTGACCAACAACCTCGACAATCTGGTTGTTCACCTCAACGGCTTCGTTTGTTGCATCACGAATACCGGCCAAAAGCTTGCCGATTTCTTCCGTAGCATTTGCCGACTGGTTAGCAAGTGATTTCACCTCACTAGCAACAACAGCAAAACCTTTACCAGCGTCCCCTGCGCGGGCGGCCTCAATGGTCGCATTTAGCGCAAGTAGGTTTGTTTGCTCGGCAATATCACCAATCATTTTAAGCACGTCATTAATTTTATCAGCGCGATCCGACAGTTCTTTAATTCGGTTCTCACTCTCTTGTGCATAGTTGCGCGCCTGATCAGCAACACTTGTGCTCATTTCAACCTGACGGGAAATTTCGCTAATGGACGCTGACATTTCTTCCGCGCTAGCTGCAACACTATTCACATTGTTCGTCACATTACCTGTCGCAGTGTTCGCGACAGACATAGCTGATTCTGTATCACTAGAAATTTGGCTGAGCAGATCAGTTTCCTTTTCCAACTCATGGGATACTTCAGCGATTTCAGCTAGCAAGCCGCTCAAACTTTGCTCAAAGCCCGAGGCAAGCTGCATACGTCTTGCGTCAGCTTCTTCGTGAACGCGTGACTGATCATCTGCTCCAGTATCTTGTTGAACAGTCTGCTGCTGGGCAAGCGATGCTGCCGCAAGCGCTTCTTCAGCACGATCTTTCGCCGCATTAGCTTCCGCAGCCTCTGCTTTTGCCTGCTCAAGCGATTCTGCCGTTTCTTTCCCGGCACTTTCAACGGCGGAAAAAACATTGCTTAACTGGCCTGAGAGTGGGCCGCGGGCATATACAAACGTAACCCCAACACCAAGCACCAAAACACCAGCCAATGATAACCACAGCATATCAAGGTTACCCAGCCCCCAGATAACGAGGCCAAAAACCACGAAAAATATAGATAAATTAATCGTAACACCTTGTAAAAGTGCCGCTTTATTATCCTCTAGACTATTCATCTTAATATCCCCAACATCAGGTAAAAACCTGATTGTTCATATAATCCCACACGTTCCCCTAGGGGGCATACTAGTGCAATCCACCAGCCCGTTTGCATATAATTTCACTAAATATGAAATCTATGCCACCCCTAAATATAGATATAAAAAAAGACTCTATATTAGGAAGCGTCTCGACATTTTGCGCAGATAGCGTTTCGGTTTGGTTAACAAACGAAAAACAAATTTTTATGTTACTCAAAATATTGAATAGTAACGCTTTTCCCGGACGCGCTCAAAACAGTATAAAGCCGTGTAATAAGCGCACAGTGACATCTGAAAGCCAAAAATTTTGGGATAGGGTGCATATTGGGGCCGTGCGCCTCAAACTGACGCGAATCTTTAAAGCGTTTGAGCTTCACGTCTTTTTTATCAGCAACTGCAGCCATTGCATCAGCCATAGACTGGCTAATTTTTCGGTCAATATCCCGGAGCAATCCTGACTCAGCCTCAGGCACAGGTGCTATTCCGGCTTCCCATGCCTTCACACGCCCCTCTTTCGCAAGCGTGAGCATTGATACCTCTTTAGTGCTCAAAAATAAGCTTTGCCGTAGGGTTCTGAATTCAGCCGGTTTCATAAATCACCTACACGGTTGGTTATTTTATGCCCCATCAACCATCAGCATAGCGTCAAACTTTACAAGTTTCATCATAGAACCAACAAAGTTATCAGGATCATAGCGCAACCGAAGCTCCATGCCTTCACGCTCCACCCACGTACGTAATGCTAAAATCATTCCCAATCCGGCAGAGTCGATATTCTCTAATTGCTGTATATCAAGCACACACATTTTTGCTTCGTCTTCTAACGCTAACTGGCAGAGACGGCGCCATTCCTTATGGTCGGCAAACGTAAGTGCACCCGTCACGCTTAAAACACAATTTCCCTGTTGAATACTACTGACGAGCTGCATCAAAACCCCCGCTACTGATTAGACGAAATATGACGCTAAACCATTACACCAATAACTAGCAACACCTTGTCGCAGAATCTCTTCAGACTTCATGAACCTGATAACACTGGACTATTTAGATGCTAGCGCGCCCTTTTCAGAACGACGAACTTTCTGAACCTGCAACACACCAAGAAAAGCAGCAAAACTTCCGATAATGAAGGTATATTCAATACCGCCCACTGCCACCTTACTGCCCGCCACACTGATCACTACCTGTGCCAAACAGAAACTGGATGTCATTGCACCCATAACGGCACCCTGCTCCAATTCACCCTTAGTTTCACGGCTAAGGAATGCTGGCGATGCCGCATTCATAACCGCTACAGCAAAACCAATGAATGTCGCGACAATGATACCGATGGCATTTGTTGGCACCAACAAAATAGCCGACATCAGCACCCCATAAACCACACCAGACAGCATGAGCTTTCTGCCTAACGGCATCATTTTTTCAAGCCGCGGCACACCTTTCACGGCAAACAAAATCATGGCTGCAGTAAAGAAAACGTTGGTCAATGCGATCTCTGACGGCCCCTGCCCCCAGCGCTTAACCAGGAACATTGGATAGAACTGATAGAAAGTGTTAATGCCGATTGTTAAAAGGAAATGTGCCAGCAGCACCTGCCGGAACATAACGTGCGATTTTAACATCGCAAAAACGCTAGGGCGCTTTTCACCTTTACCGCCCTCGGCAACAACACGTGCGTTGGTTTCAGGCAACCAAACAGCCGCCAATGTAAGTGCTGCGAGCCCAAAGCCTGCTGCAACGACAAATGGTAATGCGTTGCCATATTCGGCAAGGAAACCACCAAGTACCGGCCCCAGTAAATATCCTGCATAAGCGCCAACACTCAATAGCGCGAAAGAGGAAGCTTTGCTTTCACCTTTCTCCATATCAATAAGCATTGCGCGGGCAATACTGCCATTCGCTTCAAAAAAGCCTGTGATCAACCGACTAATGACAAGCTGGTAGAAGTCACCCGCCCAAATCGCATAAGCCGACCACAAAGTGCCAAGCGATGTAATAAATAACGCCACAAGCAACACGGGCCGCCTGCCATATTGATCTGAATAAGAACCAAGCGTACCGCCACCAAGAAACAAGCCAAGGGGATAAACAGCCATCACAATACCGAGGGCAACCTCTGGCGAGAAGTTGGTTACGATGTCACCATTAAGGAATAGAGGCGTCACTACAGGGTACGGCAACGCAATCCCAAAGAAAGCGAAGGCATACACGATAAACACAACAAAGTGCGCGCGACTATTCATAAAAGTATCCTCAGATGTTGTGCGGAGTTTTACCACAGATCAGCTAAGAGCAAAAAAGCACCCACAGACGGTGGGCGCTTTTGGCGTGTAAGGATTATATAGTGCACACCCTCAAAATTACGAGCTTTTATTACCCACTCACTTTTTTAGGCGCCCTGCAACTGTTCCTTATCTTGCTTATCTGACACCTTCTCACGGTGGGCGGAATAGACCGTGACAGATAAGATAATCGCCGCACCCATGAGCACCTCCCCATCAAGCACATCACCAAAGATCATCACACCAATAGCAGCTGCCATTACAATACGCATGAAGTCGATCGGCAACACAGCGCTCGCATCAGCTAGTGAAAAGGCCTTCACCATGCAATACTGCGAAGCACTTATACCAAGTCCCATAAGTACAACAAATGGCACCTGCTCCGTGGTCGGCAGTGTCCAGTCCAAATAAGCAAGCACCGCACTGACTGGCAAGATCATAAGAAAGGGATAAGCGACAACTGTCTCTGAACGCTCCGTCGAAGACAGGCTTTTCACTGCAAGGAAAGCAACCGCCGTTGTTACAGTTGCGATTAGGGCGCCAACCATTCCAGCAAACTCAATATCAAAACTAGGCCTTAAAACCATAAGTACGCCCGCAAAGCCAATCGGCAACACCGCGATACGGTGCCAGTTAATCCCTTCCCGGAAAACTATCATGGCAAATAAGCTGGCAAAAATCGGCGCGGCATAGGTGATGGCAGTAACCGAGGCTAGCGGCGCACGTGATACAGCGTAAAAAGCCGCAAACCCACCCGCAAGCGCTACAAATGCCCGCAGCAAATGAAGCGGAAACCGCTGTGTCTTAAACATCCCCACACCGTTTCTCATAAAGAGGGGCATGATTGTCAGGAAACCAACAAGGTTACGGAAGAAAAAAAGCGTCGCTGTAGAAAGGTCTTCTCCCAAATAGCGTACAATACCCCACACAAGCGATTGTATAATGCCGTAAAGAGCCATGAAAATCATCGCGCGATAAATTGATGATGTAGCCATACCTTGTTTCCTTTCAGCCTCCATCATCTGACGATTGATGATGTCGCTTTGTGACAAGACCAAGATACGGCGACCTTAATGATCATTCAAATATCAATATTCTATTGATTTGATAGTTTAAAGCTATCATCATTCATGTATGGACTTAAGACAACTCAGATACTTTACGGCTGTCGTGGATGAAGGTGGCATGCGAAAAGCGGCAACAGCTGTTCATGTCAGCCAGCCATCATTAACCACTGCCATTCAAAACCTTGAGGCGGACCTTGGGGTGACGTTGTTTGCTCGCACTGGGCGCACTGTTCAACCGACTGCAGAAGGCTATCACTTTTATAAACGCGCGCGCGCTTTGCTTGCCCAGGCCGAGAAAACCAAAGCAGAAATGCGCTCCTTTAAAGCGCTTGAGAAAGCTGAAATTCGCGTGGCCGCCCCCATCACTATAGCTTCCTATGTACTTGCCGACCCGATTGGAAAATTTCTGGAGATTTACCCAGGTGTAAAACTGAGCTTAAAACAAATGTCTGGGCATGAAGTTGAAAGTGCGCTTTTGGTCGGGGATATAGATATCGGCGTATTAAGCCGCCAACCAAGATCCGCTGAGATTGCAGCTCATGCCATCCATTCCCGCCGTATTTGCGCCTACGTAAGAAAAGGCCACCCTCTTGCAACACAGCAAAGCATAAGTTGGTCAGAAGTATTGGATCATCCGATTGCAAGCCTGCCACAAAAATATGTTCTGCATGACATTATGAACGAACACGCTAGCCGCGCAAAAAAATCCATAGACCTCATTGTGGAAAGTGATGTGGTTCCCTTGCTAGCTGCCACCGCACGCCAGAGCGATGCCATTTGCTTGCTTTTAGAAGATGTCGCGCTCAAGGAAAAAGGCCTGATACAATTGGACCTTTCTGATAGTGACAAAAAAACAAAAGCTCAACAAACGACAATAGACATCACTGTATGTCATCTAAAAAACAGCCCCCTAAGCTTAGGTGCTGAAGCCATGTTTGAGCATTTCAAGAATATCGCAAATCCAGTTTAAACATCAGCCCTTGGCGGTGCTGGACGCGTCAAAATAAAGAAAGATACACAGCTTAAAACAACCAACTGAACGATCAGCCCCGTTAACGGCACCTCATAAAGAAAACTCAGCCCTATTGAAGCCAAAATGAAAGCCATTGACATCACTTTCACACGAGTAGCAATCGCCCCGTGCTGCCGCCACTCTTTGATTGGCGGTCCAAACTTCTCATGGTTCAACAACCATTGATGCAATTCTTCCGAGCCCTTTGAAAAACACACACCCGCTAGCAACAAGAAAGGTACGGTCGGCAACAAAGGCAAAAAGGCACCCAACACTCCAAGTGCCAAAGCAGCCCAACCAAATGTCAGCCATACAAACCGCAAAATACCGCCCCCTTTTTAAGAATGTTTCTCATTCTCCACTATAAATAGGTAGAGAATTCTGACAATTTAACCCCCCAATGGTTAAAAAAGTGGCCCGCAGACTATGTTGATGGAAGGGGGACATAATCTACGAGCCAAAACCAGCCCATGCATCTAGGCCGGAGAGAGTGCGAGGTGGAAGCGATCCGCCTAAGCAGCCTGCTTCCAATGGGTTGGATACACTTCATCAAAGCGAGGCATCGCTTCAATACGCTGCATCCAAGACGCTAATCTCGGGAATTTCGTTGAATAAGGCAGGAAATCACTAGTATCTGCCACTGCAACTGCAGGGCCACCAAGAACACGCTGCATCAATGCAAGCGGTGGATAGAGCGTAAAATCAAGCGCTGATGCAGCATCACCAAAGAAATAGTCCTTGTCGCCAAGCCAGATTTCAATCTTGCTAAGTTCGCCAGGCACTTTCGCTAACTCCGCCTGAACAGCTTCTGGGTTATCCTTATAGTCACCGGTAAAGAATGGGCGCACACCAGCCCGCATAATTGGCACCAAATGATGCTCAAGTTCCAACATGCGCTGTGCAATCAAACCACCATCCTCTGGGGTTGCTCCAAACAAAGGCTTTTCAGAATACTTACGGTCCAAATACGCCAAGATGGCGCCGCTTTCATAAAGTGTATAATCACCGTCTTGAAGCACAGGCACCTGCCCATGTGGGTTCAGTGCCAAATATTCGGACGTCTGGCTATCGCCTTTACTAAAATGAATCTCCTCCGCATCAAACGCCAACCCTTTGTGAACCAACGCCAACATAACGCGCCACGCCCAAGGACTGCCGCTCGCAAAATATACTTTCATCGTCATAATCTTCCCC